>JAAYGA010000174.1 GCA_012727935.1 Pseudomonadaceae bacterium
AATAACCTTTGCGAATCTAAATGTTAGCTCCCCGGTGTATGATACAAATGCGTAAATACGAAGAATCTTTACCGCTTAAGCTGTTAAAAGCGCGAGAAGTCACCATGAACTTCTTCCGTCCTGTGCTGCAAGAAATTCCTTTAACGGAACAGCAGTGGCGAGTTATTCGCGCCCTAGCAGAACATAAAGAACTAGAATCTAAGCAGCTAGCCGACTTATGTTGCATTCTTAGCCCCAGTTTAACGGGAATTATTAATCGTTTAGAGCAGCAAGATTATATTAAACGCCGACGCTCATCGGATGATCAGCGCCGTATTTTGATATCTTTAACCATTAAAGCCAAAGAAATGTTTGAAATAACTGCACCCATTTTAGAAGAGCGTTATCAGCTAATAACCGAGCAGTTTACTGAAGAAGATTTGGTCGATTTAAGCCTATTATTAAATAAACTTTGTAAAATTCAACCGAATAAAAAATAAAATCCTGAGCAACCTTTGAGTTGTTCAGGATTAAATTGATTAGCTTTTAAGGATTAATCAAACAAGGGAATAACTAGCACAGGTCGCTTGGAATGACTTAAGGCTTTAGAAGCAGTCGAACCTAAGAAGACTTGTTCTAGGGTACGGTTCTTACGCGTTCCCATGACGATAACATCAGCATCCACTTCATCGGCTACTTTTAAAATAGTTTTCCAAGGCGTGCCCTCTTCAACACGTATATCGATTTGGCTTGGCTTTAGCGTGTGGTGTTCTTTTAGCTCTTGCTCACAAAACCTTTCTAAGCGGCCTTGCACTTTATCCCTAAGCTTAGCCACACCCTCTTTAAGCAAGGCTTCAACATCCTGTTTATCCATCATATTGCTTAATATGCCTCTAGCAGTGCCAGAAATCGACTCAAGCACATGCAGGTAGGTAAGCTTAGATTCGTATTGACTACACAAGCTAACGGCAGCCCGAAACGCAGGGCGTGCACCAGGATCTAGATCGGATACATAAAGAATTTTCTTGAAATCAGACAGCATTCTAACCTCCTAATAGGGGTGTTCTTGCTAGCTAGTTTACTTGGCTCTTTTAACGGTAAAGGAGCTGAGGTAAAAAGAGAGTAATTTGAGCTATAAATAGCACTAGTAATAAACGAATAATATCGACAACCCAAAAAGGTGTTACGCCCTTAAAGATAGTACCCGTTTTTATATCTCGAATAACCGCACTGAGTACAAAAACGTTCATCCCCACTGGCGGTGTTATCAGGCTAATTTCAATCGCTATAACTACGGCAATACCAAACCAAACTAAATCGTAGCCTAGGCTAGCCACCACAGGGTAAAAAATAGGAATGGTTAGTAGCATCATGGAAAGGCTTTCAAAAATCATACCTAACAAAAGATAAATACCCATAATCGCTAGAATAACTACGATAGGCGCTACATCCATTGAAGTTACAAATTCAAGTAGGTAAGCGGGCAAGCCAGCACGGTTTACAAAATCTGAGAAGATAAGTGCGCCAATAATAACTACAAACAACATAACCGTAGTACGGGCTGTGTCACTTAAGGTTTCAAACAGGGTTGCCCAAGTGAGTGACTTTCTTAGTAGTGCAATTAGAAAAGCACCGCCTGCACCAATACCTGCCGCTTCTGTTGGGGTGAAAACACCTAAATAAATACCACCCATCACTAGGGTAAATAGGCTTAAAATTCCGATAACGCCTTTTAAAGCAATAAAGCGTTCTTTCCAAGGCATTTTATCGCCAGCAGGGCCAGCAGAAGGATCGCGCCAAACTACCCAACGCACCGCCGCCATATAAAGAAAAATACCCATAATGCCCGGCACTAAACCTGCTGCAAATAACTCACGAATACTCGTTTCAGTG
>JAAYGA010000175.1 GCA_012727935.1 Pseudomonadaceae bacterium
TACCTTTACACTGGCATTAAGGTTTTTTCGTTCTGCATCAAAAAATGAGGTATGCCATGTCTAATCCCACTCAATTTTTACGCCTCTACGGTTACCCTCGTGGTCAGCGTTCGGCTGCCAATACAGTTGGCTCAATTCTTGCCGAAGGATTAAGGGAAGAGACGCACATCAGTCACTTAACCCAGCCACCACAAATAGAGATTTTTATTAATTCACAGTCACCAGTTAAACACCCTAGGCAACTTGGCGACTGGATTAATGTGGCGATGAGTCAGTGTCGCTTCGGTGGCAGTGACCGTTACCCTAATGGCAGACCCTTGCGAAAAAACTCAGTTGCAATCGGCACCTTGATTGCATCACTACCGCAAAATACCCTAGATTTCACTAGTGCGCATACCAGTAAAAAAACGTAGTAAAAAGTAGTTTTTAAAATCTGGCCGAACTTTCTGAAGAATTAACCTAACCTCTTCAATACTAAAAGGTGAAACGTCTGTGCGTGGAACACTTAAAGATTTTATTCCAGCGTAGGGTGAGCTAAAATCAAATCGGTTGGCTGCCTCATTAAGTATCATGCGCAAAGGCACCATGATCTTATTGATAGTGGCTGGAGCAATCGTCTTACCTTTTTGGTTCGTTACTTTGGCGAGTTCAGACCTAAAGGCAAGAATGTCAGCTTTACGAATGCAGCCGACCTCTTTATCTCTAAAGACAGGCAAGATATGCTTGTTTAGATTAATAGTGACAGCTTCTATATAAGTGGTTCGCCACTGAATTTTCATCTCGGAAAACCACGTTTCTGCAAATTCCTCGAATAGTGGAGTGGTGTTTTCGTTTGCTGCCACTCTAGCCCTGTTAGTAGGCGCTTGTTCTGCTGCTTCAAACTTTTGTGCATTTTTACTGCCTGGAAAATGCTTTTGGTAATCAAAAGTTCCTAGCGTTATTTCCGCATCAATGCGCTTCATCATCTCTTCAAGCTTACGCCTATTAGCAGGCGTATCATCAACCAAGGTTTGTTCTCGCAACCTCTTATTTTGAAATCTAAAATCAAAAAATAGCTTACCTGTTTCTTTTCTTACCCTAATGCTACCCATGCATTACCCCTCCGTTAGCCAATGGAATAGTAAAGCTTTCTTCTTTCGATGCTTTCGCCATATCTTTTTCAATGGTTTCCCAGATGTATAAAATCTTTCGTCCACCAAAAGGTCGGATGTAATGCCTTCCTTCAAACAGAACCGAGTCTTTTAATCGTTCACGAATAGTACGAGCATCATATTTAATTCGCGCAGCAAGCTCTGCAGTAGTAAGGTATGAATCATTCATTTAGCACCTCCAGTCATCGTTCGTCGTTTATAATCACCATATTACACCAACGAAAGGCGAGGTCAAGCACTAAGTGATGCTTTTAATCAGCATTGGGGGAGTGTGCAGGTCATTGTGATGGCGGGGAAGGGTATTAGGTCTTTGTTTTATATGGCGTTATCAACCACAACTGATATGTTTCGGCACCGTATATTGCTTAAAATCACCTTTTGCTAGATGTAAGCAGTAGAACTATATAGAATATTTTTCTTATTTAGGAGGTTCAATGATTAGATTCCGCTTGAAAGAGCTTATTGCAGATAAAGAGTTTAAAGAGAATAGACGTATAACCATTGATGAAATTGCTACAAGTACGGGCATAAACCGTTCAACGATTTCTAAGATTGCAAATCACCGTGGGTATAACGCTACAACAGATGTACTAGCAAAACTGTGTAAGTATTTTTCTGTTCCGTTAAATGAGCTAGCTGAGTTAGTGGATACCGACTCAGTAAATGAAAACCTATAAGCTAGAAAACTTATTAAGGTGTATTGCCGTATTCGCCTTGTGCCCAAATTAGAGAAACACTCAAATTTCTGACAAAAGTTTTTTAGTGTTTTTCCTATGGGCACAGTTTGGGCACATTTTGGGCACATAGCTTTTTAGGGGCTGTTTTTAGAAGGCAAATAAATACTATTTTTAGGCGTTAGTTGGCTTAAAAAATAGGTGTTGGAAGGTGTTTTTTTGGAAAGTTATTTAGGCAAGATTTAGAGCTTTGGCTCCCGAAGTAGGACTTGAACCTACGACCAACAGATTAACAGTCTGCTGCTCTACCGACTGAGCTATTCGGGAATACAGAGGTTTTGGCAACTAGAATTGGCTCCCGAAACAGGACTTGAACCTGTGACCAATAGATTAACAGTCTACTGCTCTACCGACTGAGCTATTCGGGATCATCTAGTGCTACTTGCTAAGCAAGTTTTAGGTGGTGGCTATGCCCTGATTTGAACAGGGGACCCCATCATTATGAGTGCATTTTTTATAGACGTTTTAAAATGTTTAAAAAATGGTCTTAATCGTTCTTAATCAGTGTATTTAACGGTAAGTCATTGAAATACATGACAACTATTAACACCTAAAAGTGACATTATTGGCCTTCACATTCTTGTAGAATAAAGTGCTTTTCATGAATTTGTCACACTTTCTGTCACAGAGTTTCATAGTAAAAAGCTTTGTATTTGATACCTTCACTAAACCTCTTGGTAGATAAATTGATCCGATCCTTATTGGATTTAGCCAGACTGCGTTTGTAATAAGTGCAGCAAATGTGTGGTAATAGGCTTTCCTTAAAAAGGTTATCATCGTCACCATCATCTGCTGGACTATTCAACTCTTCGTCAGGCCTTGATTCTGGATTTGGCTGGCTGGATGATTCAGCTTCACGTTGCTGCCATTTGTCGGTGATAGTTTTCCAGTCAACTTCTCGCTCTATTGGGTTTCCGCTTTTATCTTCTAACAAATAAGCATGGCATTGATACTTTCTAGGTTAGAAAGAACGACGAGCTGTTCGAGGGTTGCAGCATCGCGTATGTTGCCTTTTTTGTCTGGATTCGACTCACGCCATTCTTTAGCTGTCATGCCAAACATGGCGGTATTCAGAAGGTCTGCTTCGGTGGCATAAA
>JAAYGA010000176.1 GCA_012727935.1 Pseudomonadaceae bacterium
ATACAGGAAATTATCTGCGGCAATTTATGAGAGTTAACTTATTTGACGATATTTGGCGCACTACCGAAATTGGTTTTAATGCCCTGATGCTGCTTGCTAAAAGTATATCTAGTAATTATGCATCACTTTTAACATTGATTTCTTTGGTGGTCGTTAGCTGTTACGTCTCAACAATTGTCCGGCTTACTAAACGCTATGAAACTGCATTATTCTTATTTATAGCGCTGGGTTATTACACATTCTTTTTTAATGGTGCAAGGCAAGGTATCGCAGCTGCAATTTGTTTTCTAGCTATCCCTTGGCTGCTTGAGCGTAAACCTAAGCAATACTTTTTATTGATCGGTTTGGCATTTACGTTTCACCACACAGCATTAATAGCAGCTCCTCTGTATTTTTTAGCTCTGCCTCGGGTAGGCTGGCGGCAGATTGCCAGTGTTCTAGGTGGCTCTGTTTTAATGACGTTGTTTTTAGCTACGTTTGTTTCGTTAGCAACAGCTTTCATTAGCGATAAGTACGCTACCTATGCGGATGCAGCCGAGGGTGGTGGCTACGTTATGGTCGCCTTCCTTACTGCTCAAGGAGCGATATTATACTTTTTTAGAGGTAAAGCAAAAGATCCTTATGGTTACTATCCTCGATTATTAAATATATATCTAATAGGTTTAATACCATTAATTGCAGCTATAGTTTCCAGTGTTAACCCATCTGGAATTATACGCTTGCATATGTATTTTAGTGGTACTGCTATTCTGCTTTGGCCAATGATTTTTATTGGAATAAGTAAGGTTAAAGAGCGTAGTTTTATAGCATTCATTTTTCTACTATTTACTTTATTGTTCTTTTATATGACGACGTCAACCTTTAGTAAGTTAGTGCCGTACAGTATTAATTTGGGGCTTGTATGATAAATAATAATCAGCCACCTATTTCTATAGGAATTTCTTTTTATAATGCAGAGTTAACACTTCTGGATGCTGTGCGTTCTATATTTGCCCAGACGCACCAAAACTGGGAGTTGATCCTAGTGGATGATGGTTCTACCGATCGCTCTCTTGAGATTGCTCAATCCATCAATGATCCTCGTGTAAGGATTTATTCCGATGGTGAAAATCTTCGCTTGGCTGCACGACTAAACCAGATTACTAAATTGGCTAAGTATGACTTTTTAGCACGAATGGATGCTGATGATCTAATATCGCCTGTACGTTTAGAAAAACAAATTAATATACTGCTTTCTCAACCAGATGTTGATTTGGTAACTACGGGGATCTGTTCGTTAAGTGATGACTATAAGCCTGTAGGTTTTCGCTGTGTCACAGAGGAGCATGTGATTACTGCGAATGGGTTGCTCTCTGGGGCCTCTGGGATTGTTCACGCATCTTTGCTTGGGCGTCGTGACTGGTTTGTGCGCAATCCTTATAAAGAAAGCATGCTTAAGTCACAAGATACAAACCTTTGGGTTCGTTCTTACTCAAAAAATGATTTGAGTGTAGCATTTTTACGTGAGCCACTTTATTACTATCGTGAAGATGGTAATGTTACTAAAAAACAGTTGTTGCTTGCTTATGAAATGGGGCGTCACACGATTCTTGCTGATGCTAAAGCGGGATTTAATTTGAGCGTAAAAACTAGAAAGCTTATTGATAATTTAATCAAAACCTTAGCGGTTAAGCTCTTTACTAAATACGCTCTGAAGCTTGCTCGTAATCGTCGTAATGCTGAACTTCTTGATGTGCTAGTAAAAGAAAGTATCAACAATGAAATTTCTTTTATTCGAAGCATAGCTCTCCCATTATCTGCTCCGGGCAGGAAGGTTTAAATTGGCTAAAAAGCTTTGTTTTGTGGTCACCGACGCCATCTCATTTAATGTTTTATACCGCGGTCAGCTTGAGTATCTTGCCGATAGCGGGTGTGAACTAACTTTAATTTGTGGCGGTTTAAGTACGCAGTTAGATACTCTTAGAGCACGTAATATTGGTAGGGTTATTGATTATGGCCTGGTGAGAAATCCAAGCGTTTGGCCTGATTTATTGTCTTTATTTAAGCTTGCTTGGCACTTTCTATTCAACCGCTATGATGTTGTTGTATCTACTACACCAAAAGCACTTTTACTAGGAAGTGTTGCAGCATTTTTAACATGCCAGTCTAGAAGAGTTTCTTTTTTTCAAGGTAGAGTTTATGAGAACTTTAAAGGGCTTAAACGCAAAATTTATACCTTGTTAGATAGTATCGTTGTTGCCTGCTCTCATGAAGTTATATTTGTTTCTAAATCGCTGATGACTGAGTTTGTGAAAGATATTCCTTCTGCGTCTAAGAAAGGAAAGGTTATAGGTGGTGGTTCTGGGAATGGCGTGTGCTCTGATACTTTCTCTCCTGAGGTGGTTTCTGAGAGTAAAATTTTAATGGTGCGTCACGAGCTAGGTATTAAAGACACTGATTTTGTTGTCCTTTCCGCGGGTCGAATCTGCGAAGATAAAGGAATAAACGAAATCATTGAAGTTGCTAACTTAGTCGCTAAGAAAGTAACGAACGTGCGTTTTATTATGCTTGGTAATATTGAAGATTATAAAGCATTTGAACGACTGTCAGAGTTGCGTGAAAGAGGCGTGGTCATTCATATTGATTTTGTAAGTGATATGACACCTTATTTCGCCTTATCTGACCTACATTTGTTTCTTTCACATCGTGAAGGATTTGGCAACGTAGCTATTGAAGCAGCAGCAATGGGGGTTCCTACGTTTGCCTTTGATGTTGTTGGTGTTAGGGATAGTGTAGCTGAAGGTGTTAGTGGGTTACGTTTTCGACTTGGCGCCTCTGCATCAGTCGCAAATGCTATTCTACAGTTTATAAGCACTCCAGAAGTAATGGGGATAACCTTTGAGGGTTCAAGAGACTGGGCAATTAAAAACTTCTCAAAAGAAAATGTTTGGAAGAATTATAAGCTATTTTATTTTGATTGTTAAATATAAATCTTTAGAATATTAGTTTTTACTTTAGGTGGGATTTTATATTGATAATGCCTGATTAATCCCAATATTTTTTATGATAAAAAGATGAACAATTATAAGGGGTTAAATATGATCAAAGGCTATCGTTATTTAAATGAGTTTAAGCAAGAAGCTGTCAATCAAATTACCGTTTATAGCTATGCTGTTGTAGACGTTGCTACGCGCTTAGGCATCAGTGATAAGGTGTACTGGTCTAATAGAATCGGACACTTTAATGCGAAGAGCCAGTAATACCTTCCATAGGGAATTAGTTTGTTGATTAATGCTTTTTATAAACTTGAGCCTGTTGCTGAAAATCCAGCTCAAGCTGTAGCTTTCGGCACCTCCGGTCATCGCGGCTCCTCGCTAACCGC
>JAAYGA010000177.1 GCA_012727935.1 Pseudomonadaceae bacterium
CGCTTTTATGCTGCTTTAAAACCAACTTAGATCATGGATTGCTGGTAGTTTTGTTCGCCAATGCGCTCAATTAAGCCCAATTGCTTTTCTAGCCAGTAGGCATGATCCATTTCAGTATCATCTAACATTTGGCGTAGAATTTCACGGGTTTGGTAGTCTTGCTTCACTTCACATAAAGCCATAATTTCTTTAAGTAAGGCAGTAACAGAATATTCTAGCTGTAAATCATTATTCAGCATTTCTTTTACATTTTTACCGACATTAATAGGCTCACGCGTAACCATGTCTGGCGTGCCTTCTAAAAACAAAATGCGCTGAATAAGTAGCGTGGCGTGTTGTTTTTCATCATCAAATTCGTGTGCAATGCGCTCGTGTAGTTTACCCAAACCCCAATCTTCATACATGGCTGAGTGAATAAAATATTGATCCATTGCTGTGAGTTCGCCTGCCAATAATTGGTTTAGGCCGGCAATCACTTGATCGTCACCTTGCATAATCTAGTCTCCTTTGCCGCTATGAATCATGGTTTGTAAGTATTTTTCAATACCAATTTTACTAATTAAATGCTGCTGTGTGCCTATCCAATCTAAATGCTCTTCTTCGTATTCAAGAATACCTTCAAGTAATTGGCGGCTAATGTAATCTTGTTCGGTTTCACACAAAGCAATGGCTTCACGTAACAGCTTGAGCTGGTCTTCTTGCAAGTCAGCATCGCACTGCAACACTTCAATAGCATTTTCACCAATGCGTAAACGCTCTAAATGTTGAAGATTAGGAAGGCCTTCTAAAAAAAGGATACGCTCGATTAAATCGTCGGCTTGTTTCATATCCTTAATGGATTTTTTATAAGCCTTGTGGTTTAGCTTTTCAAAGCCCCAGTTACGGCACATGCGAGCATGCAGGAAGTACTGGTTGATGGAGGTTAGCTCGATAGTTAATATTTTATTTAACTGAGCTAAAACAGCAGTGTTGCCTTGCATAGTAAGCACCCTGAATTGAGTTGCGGTTGCATGGGCTGGCTTGCCTACTTAAAAATTGCTTTTAAGTAATAAATGGCTGGCTTGCAATTTCAGGGTGAATACTAACGTGCTTAGTTAAAATAGGCAAAAAATAGAACCGTAAAGATGACCAACTAATAAAGCTTACGCCACTGCTGCTGCATCATAAAAAGCACACTTGGCTAGCTCATTACCTAATACCTGCTGGGCAAAGCTAACGCACTTACCACACTGGCTACCTAGTGCCAACTCACGGTATAAGTCACGCACACTGGCTGCACCCTCAACAACGGAGTTTTTTATATCCTGTTCAGTAATGCCTTTGCAAATACATACGTACATATTGATGACCCTCGTCATTAATCTAAAACATAACGCTAACAGTTCTCAGTTAGATTAGTGTTAGCCGTAGATTAATGCAAGGGTAATTGCCTGCTAATGCCGATTATTTTTTAGAGCTATTTTTTAACCCACTAAACCTTTTGCCAAACACCTTCTATTAAGCGGACTTTGCCAGCGGCTAAATTCGCCATTAAGTTTTTACCCATGTGTAAAAAGCGTGGTCCAAAAATAAGCTGGGGCGTTAAAATGCCGGTTTGGCCTCTGGCTTCTTTGTCGGTGTGTTTTTTGCGCCAGTTTAAAGCCTGTTCAGTAACTTCTTGCTGTTTTACCTTCACAAAGCCAGCTGCAGTAAGTTGTTTTTCTAACTCGGCTGGTGTTATTAAATGGCTAGTATTAGCGGTATCGGCCCAAGGCACAGGAAAGCTTAAAGGTTCTAGGTTATCGCCTTGTAAAACCTCATGGAGTAGCAAGCTACCCTTAGGTTTCAGTACACGGTTTACTTCTGCCAAGCCCTTGGTTAAATCTGGCAGGTTCATTAAAGTGTGTTGGCTCCAAACCGCGTCGAAGCTTGCATCTTCTAAAGGTAGATTTTGAGCATCGGCACACACAAATTGAGTGCGGGCAGTTAAGCCCGTGGCTTGGGTTAGCCATTGGGCAACATCCACAAAGGGTTGGGTAATATCCACGCCTACCACTTGTAAGCCGTGCTCATCGACTAACAGGCGGCTGCTGCCACCTGTTCCGCAACCTAAATCTAGTACCTTTTGACCGGGTAAGAAACCGGCTTGTTCAGCAAGCTGACGGCTGGAGCGTCTACCGCCAACGTGCAGCTGATCTATGGCCGCTATAGCATCTAGGGTGAGTTGTTCTGGGTCTAAGCCTTCGGCAATAATCGCTTCACGTAAACGTGTGGCTAGGTGTTCATCCGCATAGTGGCTGGTTAACAAGTCTTGGTGTGTTGAATTCATAACAAAGCCTCTTCTATTAAGCCCTAGTAAACTTAAGCTTGTGTTAAATGCTCTTTTTTAGCTTTTTGAACCTTTAAGTAGGCTTCAATTAGTTTTTCGTGGGCTTCTAGGCCATCTAATCCTGGGGCTGGCGCAAAACCTTGGAAGGTATCTTCACCATTAATTAAACGCTCACCGGCTTCAACCTGTTCAGCACCAAAATAAAGGTTCAGTGCGGTACGGTACTGGTCAACTAATTGGCCTGCCAAAGTGATTTCTAATAAGGCTTTAATGCAACGGTAATGCACTTCACGGTGTTCATGCAGGTGGCCAAATAATAATAAGCCTTCAATTAAGTCTAACGCTTCTTCTTGCTCACCCAAAGCTAGGCAAAGCATGGCACGCAATTCGCCTACACGCAGTTCTTTCCAGAAGGTAGAGCCACCAGGTACTAGGCCAATTAAAGCCGCGACTGGGTGTTGCTGGCTAAAGCCGGATTCATTAATCAGTTCGGCCACTTCATCAAGATCAGGGCGGTCAAGTTCAGGCAATTCTAAAAGCGCATCACGCAGTTCAATGCCTTGGTTGTTGTTATCCCAAAGCAAATCATCGGCGGGGTAAATTTCAGAAAAGCCTGGTACTAGAATACGGCAAGTATCTACACCTAGATGCTGGTAATCCATAATGTAAACTTCGCGGCCTTCATCGTGTAACTGACTTAGTAACGCTTCGAACTGCTCTTCGCTAGTGCCAGGGAAGTTCCAGTCGGTGAAGGGAAAGTCAAAACGGTCGCCAATTAAATGCCAGCCAACCAAACCGCTAGAATCGGTAAAGTGTGTTTCTAGGTTATGGGGTTCACTCACCTGATATAAATCTAAAGTCGGCTCTGGGAATACATCTAACTGGTCTAAGGCACGGCCTTGTAGCAATTCAGTAACGGTGCGTTCTAGCGCCACTTCAAATAAGGGGTGAGCGCCAAAAGAAGCAAAACAACCGCCATCTTTAGGATTAAGCAAGGTGACGTTAATGACTGGGAAGCGTCCACCCATAGAGGCATCTCTGGCTTGCACATGAAAACCTGCCGCTTCTAAGGCTTCTATAGCAGTAACAACTTTAGGGTAACGGGCAAGCACTGCTTTAGGAATCAGTGGAGGGCACATGCCTTCGGTTAAAATACGGGCTTTAATGGCGCGTTCAAAAATTTCTGATAAAGCTTGAGTGTAGGCTTCATAGCGGTTATTACCTGCTGCCATGCCATTAGAAACAAACAAATTACCCACAAGGTTAACTGGAAACCACACGGGCTTTAAATCACTTTGGCGCACAAAAGGCAGCGCACAAATACCACGGTTAATAGCGCCTGAATTAATATCCACCATACGTGCAGGTTCTAGGGCTTCTTCACGCTGATAAATAGCTAGGCAGTGTTCGTCTAGTAAATCTTTAGGAAGTTTTTTTGTATCAGCAGCAAACCAGCGTTCTTCTGGGTAGTGAACAAATTCACCCTGAGCAATTTTAGGGCCTAGCCAAAAATCTGCCCAGAAGTAGTTACAGCTTAAACGTTCAAAAAACTCACCTAAAGCCGAAGCCAGTGCCGCTTCTTTAGTAGAGCCTTTACCGTTGGTAAATAATTGTGGGCAGTCTAGGTCTTGTAGGTGTACCGACCAAACGTGAGGAACAGGATTTAACCAAGATTTTGCTTCTACATTAAAGCCAATTTTTTTTAGCTGAGTGGTGAGTCGTAAAATGGTGCTGTCAAGCGGTGCATCTTTACCAGGAATAAGGTTACTTGCTGTTGAAGTGCCGGTCATATTTATGCTCTTTAGTGAAGTAATGGGCAGCAGAATAGCAGGCTGCACCTAGGCTTGCCAGAGGTGTTGCTGGCTTTTAGCTTTGTCAAGTGTCCACAGGCTAGTAATGAACGTTATTTGTTGCTTTTAGCTAGTCGACTCAGCAAATTGAATTGTGAAGGGCAAGATGCTTGTTAGGTTAAGTAAGTCAAGACTTGACTTAGTATTTATTATTTTATTTATAATAAAAACAATGGGTTAGATAATTTGACAGGTTTTTTATTTTTTTATAAAGGTTAGCTTTTTAGGTGTTGGTGCCTTTTTAGCCAATTTGCAGCTAGGCTAGTTTTAATAGGG
Organism: Pseudomonadaceae bacterium; assembly: GCA_012727935.1. Lineage (GTDB taxonomy): Bacteria > Pseudomonadota > Gammaproteobacteria > Pseudomonadales > Halomonadaceae > Marinospirillum. Next base: position 4,435 of record JAAYGA010000177.1, read on the forward strand.
CTAAGGGCAGACTGTTACGAGCTTATTCACAATCTTATCCACAGCTAATGTGCATAAGTTAATAATAAAATTAAGTAAAAATTAAGCGAAAAAAAGGTAGCTAAGTAGCTACCCCTAGTGCAAAAAGTCGCACTCAATCAATCGACGTTGAATTCATTAAAAATAACTACCAGCCACTGGCTCTTGCAAAAAATGGTTGTTGCACTTGTTGGTAAAGGTGGGCGGCTAGTTGCACACCAGCATCGCTGTCTTCATATAAAGAATCTTGCAGCTGTCCATCTAAATCTTGGCGTTTGGCTATGGCTAAACGTATGGCTGCTTCGTTATCTTCACTTAGCTGCTTTAACGCAATAAAGCTTGGCTGACCGTGACGAGCGATCATTAATCTCACTTTTGGGTTTGGGTGACCTGCTAATTCATCAGCCAATTCCTGTGGTAAGTTAGGGTTTTGTGCCAAGGGAAAGGCCAGCTCTGGATGCTTGTTATAGATAAAATGCCAAGTTTCTGGTCGTGCAGAGAGGCTAAGGGCTAAACGTTGTTCTGAATAGTGTTTGCTAACCAAGAGTTCTTGTAACTGCTTTGTATCTAACATGCTTTTCTCCAAATGCTGCACCTGCTAACTAGACGAAAGTATAAAGCATTGGGTAGTAATACTACAAGCTTCATTTTCCATTTTTTTTGAATTGCACCCTCAGCACTCTTTCTTTCCCTTAAATAAGGGGTAAGCTAGTGTTCTTACTTTTATTTTATTTACGGTGGGCCAAAACTGATGAAATTTCGCTTTCCCGTTGTGGTCGTTGATGAAGATTTTCGTTCTGAAAATATCTCTGGTTCTGGTATTCGTGACCTTGCCGAAGCCATAGGCAGTGAAGGCATGGAAGTGGTGGGTTATACCAGTTATGGTGATTTAACCGCTTTTGCTCAGCAAGCCAGTCGCGCTTCCTGTTTTATTGTTTCTTTAGACGATGAAGAAATAGGTGAAGGCACAGAAGATGGTGCTAACCGTGCTTTAGAAGTAATCAGCAGCTTTATAACTGAAGTGCGAAAGCGCAATAGCGATATTCCTATCTTCCTTTATGGTGAAACTCGCACGTCACGCCACATTCCCAATGAAATTTTGCGTGAGTTGCATGGCTTTATTCATATGTTTGAAGATACGCCTGAATTTGTTGCAAGGCATATTATTCGTGAAGCCAAAAAATATTTAGACGCTTTAGCACCACCTTTCTTTTCTGCGCTGATGGATTACGCCAGCGATTCTTCTTATTCTTGGCATTGCCCCGGTCACTCAGGCGGTGTTGCCTTCCTAAAAAGCCCCGTAGGGCAGATGTTTCACCAGTTTTTTGGTGAAAACTTATTACGTGCCGATGTTTGTAATGCGGTGGATGAGCTAGGCCAGCTGCTAGACCATACCGGCCCAGTGGCTGCTAGTGAGCAAAATGCTGCGCGTATTTTTGGTGCCGATCACCTGTTTTTTGTAACTAACGGTACCTCGACTTCTAATAAAGTAGTTTGGCATTCCACCGTTGCCCCCGGCGATATTGTTGTGGTTGACCGTAACTGCCATAAGTCGATTCTGCACTCGATTATTATGACGGGCGCGATTCCCGTGTTTTTAATGCCGACCCGTAACCACTACGGCATTATTGGCCCCATTCCTAAAAGTGAATTTGACCCTGCCACCATTCAGCAAAAAATTGCTGACAACCCTTTTGCCCGTAATGCGGTGAATAAAAAACCACGAATTTTAACCATTACCCAATCCACCTACGATGGCATTGTGTATAACGTGGAAGAAATTAAGAAGATTTTAGGCAATAGCATCGATACGCTGCACTTTGATGAAGCTTGGTTGCCTCATGCGGTTTTCCATGAGTTTTATAAAGACATGCACGCCATTAGTGCCGACCGTGAGCGTTCAGAAGAAACCTTGGTTTTCTCAACTCAATCGACGCATAAATTGTTGGCAGGTTTATCGCAAGCCTCACAAATTCTGGTGCAAGACAGCAAAAACCGTAAGCTTGACCGTTACCGTTTTAATGAAGCTTATTTAATGCACTCTTCCACCAGTCCGCAATACGCCATTATTGCTTCTTGTGATGTGGCTGCGGCCATGATGGAAGAGCCGGGTGGCCATGCGTTAGTTGAAGAGTCAATTTTAGAAGCCATCGACTTCCGCCGTGCCATGCGTAAAGTGGACGATGAGTTTGGTGATGGTAATTGGTGGTTTAAAGTTTGGGGCCCCGACCAGCTAACCGATGAAGAAGGTATTGGTAAGCGTGATGACTGGGTGATTCATTCAGGCGATAAGTGGCATGGTTTTGGTGAGATAGAAACCGGCTTTAACATGCTTGACCCGATTAAAGCCACCATTATTACCCCTGGGCTTGATGTGGATGGTAATTTTGATGAGCAAGGTATTCCAGCAGCCATAGTGAGTAAATACCTAGCCGAGCACGGTATTATTATTGAAAAAACTGGGCTCTATTCCTTCTTTATTATGTTTACCATCGGCATTACTAAAGGCCGTTGGAATTCCATGGTAACGGAATTGCAGCAGTTTAAAGATGACTATGACCGTAATCAGCCGCTTTGGAAGGTAATGCCAGAATTTGCTAAGCGTTTTCCTATCTATGAGCGTACCGGTTTGCGTGATTTGTGTAATGCAATTCATGCGGTCTACAGGGAATATAACCTAGCGCGAATTACTACCGATATGTACTTGTCTAAAATTGAACCTGCCATGTTGCCAGCCGATGCTTGGGCAAAAATGGCGCATAGACAAGTAGAACGTTGCCCAATAGATAAGCTAGAAGGCCGTGTAACTGCCATGCTGGTTACGCCCTATCCACCTGGGATTCCGTTATTGATTCCCGGCGAACGCTTTAATGCCACCATAGTGGATTATTTGAAGTTTGTGCGTGACTTTAACCAACGCTTCCCTGGCTTTGAAACCGATGTGCATGGTTTAACCCATGAAGTGGTTAATGGCGTAGAAGGTTATTACGTGGATGTGTTGCTTTAATTTAGAACTGCTTTAAACAGCTATGCCTAACCCCTAAACCCGCCTTATTCATGAGGCATAGCTGAAAAGTGGGCGTGGCTTTGGTATGCTGTTGAAATATAACAAGTTCCTGCAAGAACGGTTTGTCTCAACAACCAAAGCCACG
>JAAYGA010000018.1 GCA_012727935.1 Pseudomonadaceae bacterium
CTGCTGATGGTGGCTCAGGTATATATAAAGATGCTTCGATTGTTACATCCGCTAACTTAAGTGACTTGTTTGGCCCAGCAACATCAGACACGGCACCTTTAGCCAACCAATACTTTGGAACAGGTTCTTCTGTTACCGTAGGAGCTATCCCTGGTGACTTAAAAACTGATAGCTTACAAGTATTTAAAGACGGCTCACTAGACACTCTAAAAGCAGGGGAAAGCCTTGAAATTGATGGTATTACCTATGCTCGTGGTGCAGATACTAAAGCAGACGAACTAACCATTAGCAGTGCCTATGGTACTAGTGATGTAATTGCTGGTGCATTTGGAGCTAAAGAAGTTAATGGTATGACAGCAGGTGGTGCTAACATGGGCGGCGTTGTTTTACGTGACGTTTTTGCTAACGCTGGTAATGCAGTACAAGAGCGTGGCGTTATGGGTGACTTGCTAACGGGTGACTTGTCAGCTACTAAAGTAATCGACATCAGCAACCAAGCCAGTGCCAGAGCAGCAATTGACTTCACTCGTGATTCAATTGACTTAGTATCTGAACTTCGTGCAACTTTTGGTGCGGTTCAAAACCGTTTTGAAGCCGTTATTTCTGGTAACAATACTTACACTGAAAACTTGTCTGCTGCCCGCAGCCGTGTTCAAGATGCCGACTTTGCACAAGAAACTGCAGACCTTGCTAAGCAGCAAGTTCTACAGCAAGCCGGTGTTTCAGTTCTAGGTCAGGCTAACGCTTCAACTCAGTCGGTTCTAGGTCTACTTTAAGCTTCAAGCTTTTAACTAAGCTTTAAGTTAAACAGTAAGACACCAAAACCCTCAGCCTTCGGGCTGGGGGTTTTTTATTTCCCCAACTTACTGCTTGGCTGGTTCACTGCCTACTTCTTCTAGTCTATTTCGCCACTCACCTAAAGATTTATAAAATTCAGCCGACATCATTTTAACCTATCTTACTATTACATAACGGGGTTATATCATGGTTACTGAATCACCTGGTATTAACAGCCACACCAGCAATTTGGCAGACGCCCGAAAACCTATGCTTGCCATACAGCAGCCGGTAGCTAACACAGCGGCAGAAAAATCTTTAACAGCCAATCAGCCTAATGCAACCAATACACAAGCCAGCGTTTCAAAAAGCCCAGCCAGTGTTTTAAAAAGCAATGAAACTAATGCCCAACTAAACGCACCAGCCAATGCCCAGCAAGAAGCTGAACAAGAAGACAAGCCCAGCGTTTTGTCGCCCGACGAATTACGCGGTTTGTTAGATGAAATAAATAACAGTCTTTATTCAATGAACAGAGCATTGCGCTTTGAAATTAACGACACAACTGAAGACCTAGTTGTTAGGGTGATTAACACCGACACCGACCAAGTTATTCACCAATACCCTTCAGAAGAAGTTATAAAAAGAAAAGAACGTTTATTAGAAGGTGAAGTGTCTGGCTTTAGCGCCCGTGTAGACTAACCTTCAATTAAACTCAGTGTTGCTTATTTAAAGCAGCAAAAATTAAGAGGTAAACATTATGGCTAGCATCGGTTTTAGTGGTTTAGGTTCCGGCCTACCCATTGATGACATTATTAAAGCAACCATGAAAGCTGAAGCGGTTCCATTACAGCGCATGGAAAAAGAAAAGATTTTAGCTAACGAACAAATAAGTGCCTATGGTTCGTTAACCAGCCGTTTAGATGCACTTAGCACGGCGATGAAGAAGCTTAAAGGTGAAGAAAAGTTTGAAACAGTCGCCGCCAAAAGCACTAACGAAAAAGCCTTCACCGCCACCGCCGACCACCGCCTTGGTGCTGTTGCCGGTAATTACAATGTGGAAGTTGTAAACAAAGCCAGCAGCTACCGCTGGGTTTCTGAATCGTTAGATAGCAACCAAGCCTTTTCTGGCAGCCTAAAAATTGGCGACACCACACTTGAACTTGGCACGCCTATTTTAGATGGTGCTGGTGTGGAAACAGGCAGAACAGCTTGGACTTTAGACGAGCTGCGCCAAGCCATTAACGACAATGCCGACTTAAAAGACAAGGTTTCTGCCAACCTAGTGAACGAAGGTGGTGGCCAAGCCCGTTTAGTTTTAAATGCGAAAGAATCGGGTGAAGTAGGTCGTTTAACAATTAACACCGACGACCTTAAGCAGCAGGTTAAATTAAGCAGCGATGCTTCGCTTAGCCAGAAAGATGCCACCATTGATGGCCTAGACTACACACAAACCCATTCTTCCGGATTTTATAACAGCGATGAAGTCATTGCTTCAGGCAGCATTAAGCTTTCTAACTTCAGCGGTTCTGGTACTTTAACCGACTTAAGCGTTGATTTAACCGGAAAAAACCTAGCCGAAGCGGCAGCTGAAATTAACGCCAAAATTGATGAAGATACTAATTTATACGGCAAGCTAAAAGCGTTTATTGTTACCTCTGCAGACTCAACCCAAAGCCGTTTAGAAATGCGCGCGACCACAGGCGTTAGCAACTTTAAAATGACGCTTGAAAACACCGTGTTCAATAATGCCACCACTTCAGCAGTAAATGGCGATGCTGCACTTTCAACCCAAGTAACTGACAAGTTAGATGCTGAAATTAAAATTGATGGCATTACAGCAACCAGTAGCAGTAATAGCTTTCAAAACGTGGTTTCAGGCGTCGACATTAACATTAACCCCGACGTAGTTATCAATGGAACCGACCCAGTAAGCGGAACCCTTGGTGTGGCGCGTGACGATGCTTCAATTTCTGACCGCATTGACGAATTTGTTAAAGCCTATAACGACGTGGTTATTCACCTAAACGAAGCCAAAAAAGGCCCACTGGCTTCTGAAGGCGTTATTCGTTCAGTAGAAAGCACCTTAAGAGACACCCTGTTCACTCCTTCTGGTGGCAAGGGCGATTTACAAAACACCCTAGCCTCTATAGGCATTACCAGCTTTGTACAAAAAGGCTGGGAACCGGGCGATGCAGCCAATTCACGTAACGGTACGCTGGAAATTGACCGCACCAAACTAAACCAAATGCTAGCAGAAGACTTCGAAAAAGTAGCGTTTATTTTTGGTAACGAAGAAACTGGCTATGCTTCACGTTTTGAAAAAGTAGCGCGTCAGCTAACCTCAGACTCGGTCATTGACGGGCAAATTAACAAGGGCTTAATTTCTACTCGTAAAAGTGGCTTAAACGCACAAATTGGCCGCATAGATAAACGCATGGCTGCCACCGATATGCGCCTTGAACTGCTGGAAGCTCGCCTTTACAAACAGTTCAACGCAGCCGATTCCATGTCTGCCAATTTTAATAACACCGCAAGTTACCTTGCACAGCAAATGGAAAACCTGCCGGGCTATACACGTAAGAAATAGTTAAGACTTTTTTGACTAATCAAAAAAAGGTATCCTTTGGGGTACCTTTTTTCATTCTTTAAGAGAAACTAACATGAGCTATAAAAAATCATTACGTGGTGTGTTCCAATATGCCAAAGGCAGCGACCGCGAAGCCGAAGTGATGAACGCTTCGCCCCACCGTTTAATTCAAATTCTTATGGAATCATTAACCGGCTACCTAGCCGCAGGCCGTGGCGCACTAGAACGCAAAGACACCCCAGCCGCCACCCAAGCCTTAACCCGCGCCCAAGCCATTATTATTGAACTACGCACTTCAATTAATTTTGAAAAAGGCGGTTCAGCTATGGTTACGCTAGATTCTGTTTACGACTTTATGGGCCGCCACCTTTCCGAAGCGCGCGCGGGCAATAACGCCAAAGCTGTTCAGGAAGTGATTGAAACTTTTCGCCCCATTAAAGAAGCGTGGGATGCACTGGCCGATATAGAATAGTTGCGGTGAAATAATAAATAACAGTGAAGGAATGGCACGGTAATTGCTAATAAAGTAGTAAGCAGCAAATAAGTAAGCAACGCCTAACCAAGAAACACAGCTAACTCAGCAAAAAGATCGGCAAAAACTTGCCGGTCTTGCTGAAAAAAACCGGAAAGCCCTTGCCCTAACTTCACAAGGCTTGCCGCATTAAAGAACCAAGGAGAATTAAGATGGCACTGGTACTTAATACCAACATCGCTTCAATGAACGCACAGCGCAACCTGTCTAACACTCAGGCACAGCAAGCAACCACTTTTCAACGCTTGTCTACTGGCTTGCGTGTTAACTCCGCCAAAGATGATGCTGCAGGTCTTTACTTAGCGCAAAGCCAAACCAAAGACATTCGCGGTTTGAACATGGCAACCCGTAATGCTAGCGACGGCATTTCAATGGCACAAACTGCCGAAGGCGCGTTAGACCAAATTGCCCAAAACTTACAACGTGTAAACGAACTTGCCATTCAATCAGCCAACGGTACTTACAACGACCAAGCCCGTGAAGGTTTGCAAAAAGAAGTAGACCAGCTAACCCAAGAAATTAACCGCATAGTAGAAACTACCGAATTTAACGGCATGAAGTTGTTAAGCCCTGAATCGCAATCGACCACCATGCAAATTGGTTTCCGTGATGATCAAGGCTCACAAATTGATACCGGCTTAGAAGGCGGTTTAATAGCGCAAGGGCAGCTTAATAAGTTTACTTTCCAAGGCTCAGATAAAATTTTTGCGACTGAACAACAAGCTAATGCAGCGGGCAAGCTCGCCCTTACCCAGCGCCTACTTAAAGATGAACATAACCCTAACAAGGTGCTAAGCCAGGGTACAGGTGCTAATGATTATAAGGATGCTATAAAATTAGAAGAGCTTGGAATGCCTACAAACCCTGCAGACGCAACTGAAACTAGCAAAAAGCTAGCTGCTGAATTAAAGCAGCTAGGTAACGGCCAGTCAGTCACAATCGATGGTATGACTATTACCCGTCAGGGTAAGAATGCACTCGATAAAGTAGGCACCCAGCTAGAGCTAAGCTTTAATGGTAATACTACCAAAATTGATGATGTTTGGGATGGCGATGATGGTAATTATAAACCAACAACTACCATAACAGCTGCCAATATGGCAGAACTCTTTGGTGCTGATGGATTAGTTGCTGCAGTTGCTGATGGTACAGTTGCTTCAACTGCTGTTCCTGGTGATGGTGTTGTTGGTCACCTGTCAGACAGCACACCGGTGAGTAGTATGCAACCACTAGCAGCTGAGTTTTTTGGTACTTCAGCAGCTAACACCAACTATGCCAACATTCCCCTTGCCCAAATGAAAATTGCTGATCATTTAAGCACCATGAAAGAAGGCGACAAGGTCGAAATAGACGGCGTAACCTATGCCCGTGGTACCGGTAATAAACAC
>JAAYGA010000178.1 GCA_012727935.1 Pseudomonadaceae bacterium
AAGCCGGTACTTCTTTAATTTCTGGGTGGTTAGCAAGGCATTGCAACCAACGCACTTCCACTTCGACTCGGGCACGAATTAGGCCGTATTCAGAAAAGTGCTCACGCAAAGCAACAGTGCGGCTGCCGTAACGGCCATCGACAGGTGAAAGGGCGGTAAGTGAAGAGAGGTTAGCAAGTTGTTCAAGAGACATAATAAGTTCCAGAAATTAAAGGTAAAAGAAAAGCTTAAAGCAAGGATTAAAAAAGTATTAAAAACCGAGTGCGTCTAAGTCTTGGAGGATTTTTTTGCGCGAGAATAACAGCTTCCAACGCTTGCCACCCGACTGAGACCAGAGCATGGCAGAACGTATGCCGGCCAGCAGCAGTGAACGCACTTTGTCGGCATTGCCCGTTTGTTGCAAAATGGTTGGGTTGCCTTTCACTTGAATACGATAAGAAAGCGTACTTAAAGTGTCTTGGTAAAGACCGGCAAGCGCAGCTAAAACGTTTTCATGCGTAGGGTTGAAGTGCATGGCTTGCGACTTTACCGTGTCTAAACGCTGACCTATGGCGGTTAGCATGGGCTGATTTTTGGCAAGTTTCGTATTTAATACCAAAATACCCATCGCATAATGCAGCACCTGAGGTGCAATACTTGAATCTTTTAATAACACTTTACGCAGGGTGGTTGCACCGGTGCGCAGGTTAAAAAAATCGCCACCATAAATGTCAGCAGTGGTTTCAGGGTCAGTAATAAGAATGGAGCCAATGCTGCTAGCAAAGGTGTGTTGATCAACTAAACCTCGGGTGGCTAAATCACTGACTAGTTGCGCTACCTGAAAAACACCGGCTAAAGCCAAGGTTTGGCGCTGGCTATAATCTAAGTTATTCATTCGGAAGACTCATTTAAAAAGGTGCTTTCAATTAAAAAAGTGCTTTCGATGACGCCACCACCTAGGCACACACCATCCTGATAAAAAACCATCGACTGCCCTGGTGTTACAGCACGTTGAGGCTGTTCAAAAACCACTTGGCAACGGCCATCGGCTAATACCTCAACTTGGCAAGCTTGGTCTTCTTGGCGATAACGCACCTTGCCAGTGCAGCTAAAGCTTTTGGCTGGCGCTTGGCCTGCCACCCAATCAGGTAACGAACAAATTAGCCCATCAGTAAAAAGAAGCGGATGGTCTTCGCCCTGCACGACTACTAGCTTGTTGTTGTCTAAATCTTTAGCAGCCACAAACCAAGGCGCTTCTGGATAACCTTTTACACCACCTATGCCTAAACCTTGGCGCTGACCTAGGGTGTAATACATTAACCCAGCGTGTTGACCAATCAGTTCGCCCTTGTCGGTGATTAAATCACCCGGCTGGGCTGGCAAATATTGTTTTAAAAAGTCGGTAAAGCGGCGTTCGCCTATAAAACAAATGCCGGTGGAATCTTTCTTTTTAGCGGTAATTAAATCGTGTTCTTCAGCCAAGCGGCGCACTTCAGGTTTTTCTAATTCACCCACAGGGAAAAGTGTTAAACCTAATTCTTTATGACCCACCGCATGTAAAAAGTAGCTTTGGTCTTTGTTGTTATCTAAGCCACGCAATAGCTGGGTTTTGCCCTCACTATCTTCACCACGCCTAACGTAATGGCCGGTGGCAATTAAATCGGCACCTAATACACGGGCGTAATCTAAAAAGGCTTTAAATTTAATTTCACGATTACACAAAATATCAGGATTAGGGGTGCGGCCAGCCTTGTATTCGGCTAGAAAATGTTCAAAGACATTGTCCCAATATTCAGCGGCAAAGTTAGCGGCATGTAGCTTTATACCCAGCTTATCGCATACGGCTTGGGCATCGGCATAGTCTTCTTTAGCTGTGCAGTAATCGGTGTTGTCGTCTTCTTCCCAGTTTTTCATAAACAGGCCTTCCACCTGATACCCCTGTTGTAAAAGCAAAAGGGCCGAAACAGAAGAGTCTACACCGCCGGACATGCCGACGATAACGCGAGTAGATGCTGGGATATAAGGTGCAGTAGATGCCACTGAAGACTCCGCCGTAATAAATAATCTTGGAAAGTGATTATACATGACAAGCGCAGTCTTTTTTAAGTGATTGGCTGTCTTGCCTTAGCGAAAGTCTTGAATGAGCGTTAAAGGGTAAGATTTACCGGCTAAAAAGTCATTAAAACAAGGCCTAACCATAGGGCTACGAAAGCGGCCTGCTGTTTCTGCGGCATCAAGTTCTTCTAGGGTAAACCAATGAGCGGCAAGAATGCCTTCATCGAGTTCGGCATCAGGCAGCTCTGAAATAGGCCGAGCAATAAAACAGTGGCGATGGTAGGTAACATTATTAGGTGCAACATTAATGTACAAACCTAAATAAGCTTCTACTTCAACCAGCCAGCCAGTTTCTTCTAGGGTTTCACGCACAGCGGCTTCAACTAGGCTTTCGTCAAGTTCAACATGCCCTGCGGGCTGATTAAGTACAGGCATACTAGTAGAGGAAAGCTTGTCGTATTCCTCCACCAACAAAAACTTACCTTGATGGTGAACCAAGGTGGCAACGGTGCAGTTAGGTGTCCAACGTTCCATTAGCTTTCCTTTTTAACCCCTTTTTTGCGTGGCTTTAACGCCACCTTGTGTTGCTTAGTTGGCAGGTGAATGCGCGTTTTTTTAATTTGCGTGGGGCGCATGTGGTCTAGGTTCCAGCTACCTATCGACCAGCGTATTAAACGTAGTGTTGGAAAACCAACGTGGGCTGTCATACGACGCACTTGGCGGTTACGGCCTTCCAAGAGCGTAATTTCTACCCAGCTAGTACCCAAACCAACGCGTGGGCTAACAGGTTCAGCACGGGCGGGTAATTTGGGTTCTTTCATTAAACGGGCGCGTGCAGGGCGGGTTTTGCCATCGTTTAATTCCACGCCATCACTTAAAGCTTTTAAAGCTTCTTCGGTAATTTGCCCTTCAACTTGCACCCAATAAGTTTTAGGTAGTTTAAATTCAGGGTGGGTAATGCGGGCTTGTAATTCACCGTCGTCGGTTAGCAGCAACAGCCCTTCTGAGTCATAATCTAAACGCCCAGCAGGATAAATGCCTTCGGTTTTGATAAAGTCTGCCAAGGTGCTGCGGCCTTTATCGTCGGTGAACTGCGAGAGTACCTGCCAAGGCTTGTAAAATAAATAAAGATCGCTCATAAGAGTCTCAAAGATAAGGTGTAGAGTTTAGTGTGGCATTTTAGCCTTTAGGCAGCACAAGTAGTAGCAGCAATAAGTTTATTTGCCTAGCTACCTTGTGATTTCATTAAATTACCCCTATCTAACTAGTTAGGGAGTTGAATAATAAGAGGGCTGTAAGTTGAGTGAAGATGGGCAAGACGGGCACCTAAGTGGCGGTTTAGCAACCCTTGAAGCTAAACCTAAGCTTAAGCAGCCACCCAAATACAAGGTGGTTATGCTTAATGATGACTTTACACCGATGGAGTTTGTGGTAGAAGTACTGATGTCTTTTTTTTATATGGATGCAGAAAAAGCCGCACAAGTTATGCTTACTGTGCATACGCAAGGTAAGGCTGTTTGTGGAATATTCACCAGAGACGTGGCAGAAACTAAAGCCGCACTAGTAACAGATTTTGCGCGTGAGAATGAACACCCGCTTATGTGCAATGTTGAAGTAGCAGAGTAAAAGGGCCTTAACAGGCCATAATAGGTTTCCCAGTTAGGTAAGTGAGGTAGGCGCATGCTTAGCAAAGATCTTGAACAGACGCTGAATGAGGCGTTCACCCTGGCAAGGCAACGCCGCCATGAATTTATGACCGTAGAGCACCTGTTGTTGTCTTTGTTAGACAATAGTTCAGCGGTACAGGTGTTAAAAGCCTGCGGTGCAGATTTAAGTGGCATACGTAAAGAACTGTATGACTTTATTGAAGCCACCACGCCAGTTATTCCTGACGATAATAAAGAGCGCGATACCCAGCCAACCTTGGGTTTTCAGCGTGTGTTACAACGCGCAGTTTTTCATGTGCAGTCATCAGGCCGAAGTGAAGTAACCGGTGCCAATATATTAGTGGCAATTTTTAGTGAACAAGAAAGCCAAGCAGTGTATCTGCTGAAGCAAAACGATATTGCTCGGGTAGATGTGGTTAATTTTATCTCTCATGGCATATCCAAAGTTGTTGATGATTCAGCTCACTCGATGGGCGTGTTAGGCCAAGAGCAAGATGAAGCAGAAGTGATTAATAGTAATCACCCACTGCACAGTTTTGCGACCAATTTAAATGCGCTGGCTGAAGCAGGTAAAATCGACCCTTTAATTGGCCGTGACCATGAAATTGAACGGGTGGTGCAGGTTTTAGCCAGACGGCGTAAAAACAATCCACTATTAGTGGGCGAAGCTGGGGTGGGTAAAACAGCCGTAGCCGAAGGTTTAGCCAAGCGCATAGTCGACGGTGAAGTACCAGAAGTTATCGCCGATGCAATCGTTTATTCCCTAGATTTGGGTGCTTTATTGGCAGGCACTAAATACCGTGGTGATTTTGAAAAACGTTTAAAAGCTTTGTTAAATGAGCTTAAAAAAGAACCACGTTCGATTCTTTTTATTGATGAAATTCACACCATTATTGGTGCAGGGGCGGCTTCGGGTGGGGTGATGGATGCTTCTAACCTGCTTAAACCCATGCTATCTAATGGTGATTTGCGTTGCATAGGCTCTACTACTTTTCAAGAGTTTCGTGGCATTTTTGAAAAAGACCGTGCTTTGGCGCGGCGCTTCCAAAAAATTGATGTGCTAGAGCCTAGCGTAGAAGACACCATTGCCATTTTAAAAGGGCTAAAAAGCCGCTTTGAAGATCACCACAAGCTACGTTATGACGATCACGCGTTAGAAACAGCAGCACGTTTGGCTGAACGCTATATCAATGACCGCTTTTTGCCAGATAAGGCCATAGATGTGGTTGATGAAGCGGGTGCTTACCAACAGTTATTGCCTGAAGCTGATCGCGTTAAGGTGATAGGTGTGGCTGAAATTGAAGCCATTGTTGCTAAAATTGCCCGTATTCCGCCTAAAACTGTTTCTAGTAACGACAAAGAAGTGCTGCGTAATGTGGAACGTGATTTAAAAATGTTGGTGTTTGGGCAAGATGAAGGCATCGAAGCCTTAGCCAATGCCATTAAGCTGTCTCGCGCTGGCTTAAAATCACCTGAAAAACCCATAGGTAGTTTCTTATTTGCAGGGCCTACTGGCGTGGGTAAAACAGAAGTCACTAAACAACTGGCGCGTACTTTAGGTATTGAGCTAGTGCGTTTTGATATGTCGGAATACATGGAAAGGCATACGGTTTCGCGTTTAATTGGTGCGCCACCGGGTTATGTGGGTTTTGATCAAGGTGGTTTGTTAACTGAAGCCGTGACTAAAAATCCGCATTGCGTTTTATTGTTAGATGAAATCGAAAAAGCTCACCCTGAAGTTTTTAACTTGTTATTACAGGTTATGGATCATGGCTCGCTAACCGACAACAATGGCCGTAAAGCTGATTTCCGTAACGTGATTTTGGTGATGACCACTAACGCTGGCGCAGAAGCAACCAGTCGCCGTTCAATGGGTTTTCAGCATCAAAACCATGCAACTGACGGTATGGAAGCCATACGCAAACTGTTTACACCCGAGTTTCGTAACCGCTTAGACACGGTTGTGCAGTTTAAACCCTTAGATGTTGAAGTAATTAAAAACGTGGTAGATAAGTTCTTGGTTGAGCTGCAAGCCCAGCTAGACGACAAGCGTGTGGTGCTTGAAGTAGATAAAAAAGCACGGGCTTGGTTAGCAGAAGAAGGCTATGACGAAGCGATGGGCGCAAGGCCGATGGCGCGTTTAATTCAAGAGCAGATTAAAAAACCTATGGCTGAAGCCATTCTGTTTGGCGAGCTTTCTCATCAAGGCGGCACGGTTTATATAACAGCCAATAAAAAGGGGTTAAAGCTAGAGTTTGAACCTGCTAAGGAAGTTGCAGAAACAGACGCAGTTTAAGCAGCTTATTTGATTAGGGGCAAAAGGAATTGCCTCTTGGCTTTATTGCTGGTTTGGTTTTATTGCTAGTTTTATATCAGTAATTTAACTGAACAACTTAACCGGCTGGAAGGCCGGTCAGTAAAAATTAAGGCGTTGTACTTAAAGCATTAACTTAAGGCGTTTTATTTAGCGCGCACGGTAAGTAATGCGACCCTTAGTTAGGTCGTAAGGTGAAAGCTCTACTTTAACTTTATCGCCAGTAAGAATGCGGATGTAGTTTTTACGCATCTTGCCAGAAATATGAGCAGTCAAAACATGACCGTTTTCTAGTTCTACACGGAACATGGTATTAGGCAAAGTGTCGACAACAACACCTTCCATTTCAATATGATCTTCTTTTGCCATTCGGCATAAACCTCTATTTATTTGAAAAAACCGCGTGCATTTTGCCTCATTTTTTCAAAAAGAGCAAAAAGAAAGCGGATAAGTGAAATAATTGTAAATTAATGGTTAACCAACTGGGTCTTTGTTGAAAGCTTGCCACGTTTGTTGGTTAAGAATTTCTAGTGGCTGGTAGTCTTGTTTGTAGTTCATCTTTTTACAAGCTTTTATCCAATAACCTAAATAAACATAGGGTAATTGCATTAGTGTGGCTTGTTGCAGTTGCCAGAGTATAGCAAAAACCCCTAGGCTGCGGTTTTTTTCTTCAGGATCAAAAAAAGTATAAATAGCAGAAAGGCCATCTTTTAACTGGTCGATGGCTGCAACGGCGACTAGCTTGCCTGTTGGGTCACGAAATTCAACTAGGCTTGCCCAAGCTTTATCAACCAATAAAAAACTACGAAACTGTTCTTCACTGGCAGGGTGCATGTCACCGTCGGTGTGGCGGCTATTAATGTATTGCTCATACAACTGGTAGTGTTCGGCATTAAAAAGGGGGGCTACAGCCAGCCAGCTAAGGTCTTGGTTGCGCTTTAATGTTCTTTTTTGTTGGCGTGAAGGCTTAAAGTCGGCGGCCCTTACGCGCACCGATTGGCAAGCATGGCAAGTAGGGCATTGTGGGCGATACAGGTAGTCGCCACTGCGCCTAAACCCCAGCTGCGTTAAGCTGTTATAAACATCAGCTGTTACGAGTTGTTGAGGGTCTAAAAATAGGGTGGTGGCTTCTTGGTCGTCTAAATAGCTGCAAGCATGAGGCAAGGTTTGGTAAAAACGAAGTGCCAAGGGTGCTGAACTTGCGGTGTTCATCTTAGCTCCTGCTTTTCTTAAAAATTTATTTTAGCCTTAGTGCCTTCAGCCAACGTTTGTAAAAAAAGCTCACGGCTAATTTCTTGTGCGCCTAGGCTGGCTAAGTGGTCGGTGTACACTTGGCAATCAATTAAGCTAAAGCCTTGCTCTTGTAAGTGTTGGGTTAGTACAACAAGTGCAACTTTAGAAGCATCACTTACTTTGCTAAACATCGATTCGCCAAAGAAGATGCCGCCTAAAGCTAAGCCATATAAACCGCCCACCAGCTGTTGGTTTTGCCAAACTTCGACAGAATGGGCATGGCCTTGCTGGTGAAGTTGGTTATAGGCTTGCTGCATTTCAGGCGTTATCCAAGTGCCGGTGGTGGCTTGGCGTGAACTGGCACAGTGTTGGATAACTTCAGCAAAGCAGGTGTCGAAACTAAACTGGAATTCTTCGCGCTTTAAACGTTTCTTTAAACTGCGACTAATTTTAATTTTCGCAGGGTAGAGTACCATGCGTGGGGCTGGCGACCACCAAAGGGGTGGCTCACCTTCATTAAACCAAGGGAAGATGCCTTGCTGATAGGCTAGTAGTAATCGTTTGGCAGACAAGTCGCCACCAAAAGCTAATAGTCCATTTGGCTCTTTTAAAGCAAGGTTAGGCGAAGGAAACCAGAGTTCTTTATCAAGTTGCCATATTTCAAGCATGAATGACCCTGCAGGCTAATATACAATAGAAGGCACTATGATAAGACTTCAGGTCACCTTGCAACAAGCCGTAGGTTTTTTTAATCATGTCTCAGCGTTCTATTAATCTAACAAATATTAATTTAACAAAAATACTGCATGAAGCCGGTATTTTGTTACTGCTTTCCCTCTCACTTTTGCTATTGCTGGCCTTGTTTAGCTTTAATCCAGCCGATTCTGGTTGGAATGGTGTAACACTGCAAGTGACCAATAATTTAACGGGGGTTGCTGGTTCTTGGTTGGCCGACTTTCTCTTTTCATTAACCGGAGTGGCAGCTTGGTTGTTGGTGTTGGCTTTAGCTTATTTAGCCACACAGCTATTTTTTCGGCCTTGGCGACAGAGTAATTGGAACCCCTTTACCCCTTCGGTGCGTTGTTTGGGTTTTATACTGCTAATGATTGGTTTGTCAGCAGTGGCTGCAGGGCATTCTTTTGCACCCCACCTACCTTATGGTGCCGGCGGCATTTTAGGCGAAAGCCTTGCTACTTTAGTTAAGCCTTTATTGGGTAGTTGGGGGGCTAGCTTATTTTTTATTGGCAGCTTCCTTATAGGCTTATCTTTAGCAACGGGCTGGTCTTGGCTGGTTACTATGGATGAAATAGGCCATTTTTTAATTGAACAAACAGAAGGGTTGGTTGAACTTAATCAAGCCAGTGAAATAAATACTCGTGAAATAAAGGCGAGCGATGTAGGCATCAATAAAATAAATACTTATGAAATAAAAGTTAACGAAATAAAAACTAGCGAAGTAAAAAACCATCAAGTAACACAAGATAAGCTGTATGCTGCCGCCCTAGAATTTGTTTTGGAAAGCCGTAGGGCTTCTGTTTTTGCTTTACAAAGGCGTTTTGAATTAGATTACGATTCTGCTGCCTATTTAATTGATCGCATGGAACAAGCAGGTTTAATTTCTCCTCTACAATCTAATGGGCAGCGCAGATTACTTACTGCTTTTGCTTCTACGCACTAAGGATAATTCATGTTTAAAAAGATCAGCTTTTCTCTATTCTTGGCACTAGGGTTAATCGTGTTAAGTAGCGGTTTATCTGCTGCTACAGACAACCCAGCTAAAAAGCTACAAGGTTATTTGCAACAAATGCAAACTTTAGAAGGCAGCTTTCAACAGCTAACCCTTGATGCCCGTGGCCAACGTATGCAAGAAGCGCAAGGTTCAATGTTGCTGGCTAAACCGGGGCGTTTTTATTGGGCAACCGAACAGCCCTACCCACAGATTTTAGTATCTAACGGTGAAAAACTATGGGTTTATGATCCTGATTTAGAACAGGTAACCATTCGTAATTTAGATGAGCGCACCACCCAAAGCCCAGCCATTATTTTAGCCGGTGATGCCAGCGATTTAAGTAAGCATTTCACTATTAGCTGGGTTGCTAAGGGCGATGGCGTTATTTTCGATTTAATACCCCTACAGCAAGACAGCCTGTTTGAAGAACTTAGCCTACATTTTGTTGCAGGGCGAATTAGCGCCCTACAGTTAAAAGACAGCCTTGGACAAAAAACACGGGTTGATCTAAGTATTAGCAAATTTAATCAACCTATAGATAACCAAGTATTTGAATTTGAAGTACCTGCTAATGTGGATGTAATTCAGGAATAATCATGGCAGATGACTTGTTTGCTAATAAATCGTTTGCAGCTGAAGCCAACCTTGCTTGGCAGCCACTAGCGGCCAGAATGCGCCCGCGTAAACTGGATGATTACCTAGGGCAAGCGCACCTGTTAGGCAAAGACAAATCATTACGCCAAGCCTTAGAAGCCGGTCAGTTGCATTCCATGGTTTTATGGGGGCCGCCAGGGGTAGGTAAAACCACCTTGGCGCGCTTGTTAGCAGAGCTGGGTGGTTTAAGTTTTACCAGCCTTTCAGCAGTCATGAGCGGCGTAAAAGAAATTCGTGAAGCGGTAAGTGAAGCACAAGAAAAACGCCGCTTTAGCAATAAACCCACCCTGCTATTTGTGGATGAAGTACACCGCTTTAATAAATCACAACAAGATGCTTTTTTACCCTTCATAGAAGACGGCACCTTTATTTTTATTGGTGCCACCACCGAAAACCCTTCCTTTGAATTAAATTCAGCGCTTTTATCCCGCGCCCGAGTCTATGTGTTAAAGCCCATTCCTGCAGAAGTGCTAGAAGGCTTGTTAAGCAAGGCACTAACTGATTCTGAGTTTGGGCTAGGGGCACAACAACTAAGCGTTACTGAAGACAGCCTGCAACTGTTAGCCGCTGCTGCCGATGGGGATGCACGACGGGCACTTAACTTTTTAGAAATAGCCGCTGATTTAGCCAAAGAAGGCGTAATCAGTTCAGCCACGGTTGCCGAAGTCGTGCAAGAAAGCCTGAGGCGTTTTGATAAAGGCGGCGAGCAGTTTTACGATCAAATTTCAGC
>JAAYGA010000179.1 GCA_012727935.1 Pseudomonadaceae bacterium
GCCTACTACAACGGCTAGTTCACCATTTTCTAAGCGCACATAAATACCGGGTGGATAAAGCCCTAGTTCATTAATAAATAAACGGGTTAACTTGTCGTCAAACTTACTACCACGTTGAATAAATAAATCACGTAAAGATTCTGTAAGTTTAATAGGACCACGGTAAACCCTTGGCGTAATCATGGCTGAATACACATCAGCTAAGGCCAAAATTAACGCTTCGCGGCGAATGTACATGCCAGATAACTGAGAAGGATAGCCGCTGCCATCTAGCTTTTCATGGTGTTGCTGAACCAGTTCAAGCCAAAGTTCATCTTCAACACCGGCTTCTTCTAACTGCTTGGCACTTAATAAAGGGTGGTTACTTACTAGTTTACGCTGCTGTTCATTCAAGGGTGTTTTTTGTTGATCTAATACTTTTTGATAAGGATTCATTGCCAAATTACTGGTTAAAGCAGCAGCTAAAGTGCTTAACCTTATGTCTTGGCTTACTTTTAATCTTTCTAAAATAAGCTCAGTTAAAATGGCTATTTGCATGGGGTGATGAACTTGGTAATCGAAGCGATCAGAAAGGTGTACTGCCCCCATGAGTGCGTCGGCATCGTATTTAACCAAGCCTTGAATTTGTGTAACTAGATCATAAATTTTACGCGTTACACTGCCTTTGGGCTGAGTTTTAGACACTTCCAGCTGATTAAATAAGGCTTCTAGCTGCACACTTAAATCATCAAATTCAGCAAAAGGATTAACCTTACCTTTAACAAGGTTAGGCTGTTTAACAGGCCCTTTGGGTGGTGTATATTTAATACGTGCAAAAAAACCTACTTGCAGAAGTAGTTTTTTATAGCCTTCCGACTGAATTAAGCCACCTTTTTCAAGTAACTCCTGACCGGCTGCATCACAAATAGGCAAAGGGCTAGGTTCACCCACTTGCAAAGCATCGGCCTCAATTCTTAATAGATCAAAGTGTTTTGATAACATTGCGTTTCTCAAAAATACAAAATAAATTTACACACTAGACTGCACGACTAGAAGGTGTCAATAGTCGATATCATTATTTTATAGGGTTATTGCCAGTAAAATAAGCTAGTTATTTTATTGTTACTAATAGATTTAACTAAACAATTAATGGTGTTAGTTAAATCTATACTCATTTTTTTAAGGCAAAAAAACACCAAGCAAGAGCTTGGTGTTTAGGGAGGTGGGTTTAAGAAGGTTTTATGCCAAGCTTACATGCCTAAATAAGCTTCACGAACCTTTTCATTGCTAAGCAGCTCCCTGCCAGTACCTTGCAATACTACTACACCTGTTTCTAATACATAACCTCTGTCGGCTAAAGCTAAAGCTTGAGAAGCATTTTGCTCTACTAGAAAGATAGTCATGCCTTCATCTTTTAACTCACGCACAATTTCAAAAATTTCTTCAATAATTAGTGGCGCTAAACCCATACTGGGTTCATCAAGCAACAATAAACGTGGCCTTGCCATTAAAGCTCTGCCCATTGCCAACATTTGTTGCTGGCCACCGGAAAGCTCGCCGGCAAGATTATAGCGTTTCTGACGAAGAATAGGGAATTTACTATAAATTTTCTCTATGTCATCTTGAATGCTAGGGTCTTTACTGCGTGTATAAGCACCTAACAACAAGTTGTCATAAACAGTCATGTCTTTAAAAACTTGGCGGCCTTCTGGTACTTGAACTATGCCTTTACTAACGCGCTTATCGGCCGAGATTTTAGACAAGTCTTCGCCATCAAAAATTATTTGACCCTTATTGGTTGGCTGTAGTCCTGAAATGGTCATTAGTAATGTTGATTTACCAGCACCATTAGCACCCACTAACGAAACAATTTCACCTGAGTTAATTGTAATATCAATATTGTGTAGCACTTCAATTTGGCCATAAGAAGTGACTAAATCTTTAATTGAAAGTAACTCTTGCCCTTTTTTATGCGCTGTAACACGTTCAGTATGAACCAAGCCTAAACCACCTAAACGCTCGGGTGTTAAGCTAATAATTTTAAGGCGCAGGTCACGAAATTCTTCTTTAACTCTATCGCCAAATAAAGGGTCATCTTGTTGGTCACGGGCAGCAACAATTTTATTCCAATCTTCATCGGTTAGTAGGCTGCGGGCGCGAGGTAGAACAACACCTTCTTCTTTTTTAATGTGCTTGCGTAAAGCTGCACTAAAGCGACTTAAACCATGACCAAAACTTTCGCGGCCATTGGGCCAGTTCGCCATGCACTCTTTTAACAGCTGGCGAAGCTCTAATAGTTTTTCATGGCCTATTACATAGCCTTTTTCTAGCTTATCAAGCAAAGGCCCTGATTCAGGTGACTTTTCTCTTAATACAGCATAAAGCCTGATTTCTGTTGGCTGACTATGTACACGGTTAGAAAAGTGCTGAATATAATCAAAGATGGTGTTAAATAATAATTCATCAGGTGGGTTGGCATTAATATTCATGTCCTGTTCTAGCAGGTCCATTAAATCAATAATACGCCATAAACCTTGATGTTCACGCACTATAGTACGAATAACCTGCTCACCACGTAAGCTATTAGGCGCAACCTGATTTTGTTCTTGGGTCATGCTATTGGCCTCCACGCTTAGCTACCTAAATAGGCAGCAATAACATCCGGATTATTACGAATTTCTTCCGGTGTACCTTCTGCTAACTTACGACCATAATTAATAACTAGTAAGCGATTAGAAATACCCATTACTAGCTTCATATCATGCTCAACCAAAACCACGGTAATACCCTGTGCCGCTATCTTTTTAATCAGCTCTTCAAGCTCTGCTGTTTCAGTGCCATTCAAACCTGCTGCTGGCTCATCTAAAAGCACAACTTTAGGGTTAGACGCTAAAGCACGGGCTATTTCTAAGCGTTTTAAAGCACCATAAGACATGGCTGAAGCGTCGGTTTCAAGGTAATCACCGCAGCCAACAAACTTCATTAGTTCTACGGCGTGGTCGCGGCAATCTTCTTCATCTTTAAGTAAAGAAGGTAGGCGTAGCATGGTGGTTAATAAGCTGCTTTTTAACTGCAAATGACGGCCCAGCATAACGTTTTCTAGGGCAGTCATATTCATACAAATTTGCATTTGTTGGAAAGTACGGCACATGCCCCTTTCAGCCAGCTGGTTAGGTTCTAAGCCCACAACATTTTCACCACTTAGCTTTATTTCACCTTTAGTTGGTGTGTAAATGCCTGTGATTAAGTTAAAAAGTGTGGTTTTACCTGCGCCGTTAGGGCCGATAACAGAATAAATTTGGCCAGCATCAACACTAAAACTTAAGCCTTCAACGGCATGAACCCCACCAAAAGTTTTGTCAAGTCCGGTCACTTCAATCAGAGCTGTCATGCTTGTTCCTCCGATTTTTTATGCTTTCTATTAGCTAACTTATTTTGAATTGTTGGAAATAATCCTTTAGGCATAAAAATCATGGTTAGCATTAGAATTAAACCAAACATCATCATTTCAAGTTCTTGGAAATCTGCTAAAACTTGAGGTAATAGCATTAATACTACAGCGCCTAAAATTACCCCAAAAGTTGAAGCCATACCGCCCAGCACAACCATAGTAATTAATACAATGGATTGTTCAAAACTGGCTAGGTGAGGCGTAATAAAGCCAGAGAAGTGAGCATAAATACTGCCCATAAGGCTGGCATAAACAGCAGAAACAACAAACACTAGGCTTTTATAGTAGGCAGTATCGACGCCCACTACACGCGCCGCTATTTCAGAACCATGCACCGAACGCAAAGCACGACCAATAGGCGAATCAATAATATTTTCTGCTATCCATACTGCTAATAGCAGTATAAAACCAGCAAAGAAATACCAAGCCACATCACCACCAAATTCAATACCAAACAAAGAATATTGGTTAAAAGAGCTAAGTTCCCAACCAAAAATACTAAAGGGTGCTACTGGCATACCATCAGGGCCGCCGGTTAACCAGCCTTCGTTATTAATAATAATGGCAAAGATAAAGCCCATAGCTAAAGTAGCCATCGACAAGTAATGGCCCTTTAACTTAAGAATAGGACGACCCACCAACCAAGCAAGCACACCAACCACAAGGGCAGCAACTAGCATAGTGGGCAAGGGTGTCCAACCGTAAGTTCCAGTCATGACTGCACTAAAATAAGCGCCAACACCAAAAAAACCTGCGTGGCCTAAGCTTATTTGGCCTGCAAAACCTACCAGCAGGTTTAAACCTACGACTGTGGCAGCAAAAATAGCAATTTGCGTTGCCATGTCATAGTGAAAGGGGTTACTAAAAAACAGGGGTAATAGCAGCATAATTACTGCCAACACCACCAAGCCCCTTAAGCGCATTTGTAAAAATTTACTTAACATCACACACGCTCCACTACACGGCTACCAAAGAGTCCACGAGGCATAAAGAACAGCACAATAAGAATCATTGAAAAAGCCACAGCATCTTTATAATCAGAAGAAATATAGCCAGCAGTCATTGCCTCTACTATGCCCAGTAACAAGCCACCAACAATGGCACCTACACCACTACCCAAACCACCCAAAGCAGCAGCCACAAAGCCTTTTAAGCCCAGCATTATGCCTATGTCATAAGAGGTGAAAGTAATAGGGGCAACAATAATGCCTGCTACTGAACCCAAGAGTGCCGACAACATAAAGGCTAGCATTAGCACCATTTGTGTGCGAATACCCACTAAACGTGCAGCATCTTTGTTCATTGAGGTGGCTAGAATTGCTTTACCTGTCATGGTGCGGCTAAAAAACAAGACTAAAGCAACAACTAAAACGGCTCCAACACCCACCACCCAAAAACTTTGGCTATTAAGAACTGCGCCTAAAGCTAGAATGGGTTCGTCAGTCGAAAAGTTTTGCATTACGTGGTATTGCTTGCCCCACACTAGCTGGGCAACGCCACGAATAAAAATGGATGCACCAATGGTTATAATGATTAGCGTGACTACGTCGGCTTTCTTTGCGGGTGCAATTGCAAAACGCTGCAATCCAACACCTATTACACCGGCAAGCAAAATAGCCAAAATAATGGCAATCGGCATAGGTAGACCCATTCCAACAAAGGAAACGGTAGCCATACCACCAATCATCAAAAACTCACCCTGTGCAAAGTTAATTACATGGCTTGAGTTATAAATTAATGTAAAGCCCAAAGCGACTAGGGCATAGGTTGCACCGATGGTAATACCGGTAAAAAGGTACTGAATAAATTCTGCAAGCATGGTTTAAATCCCGTCCCATTGCCACGCAGTTCGCCTATACCTAAGCACGGGCGAACTGAGGGAAAGTAGGTTTAGAGTTGAATCAGTTAATCAGCTTCCACTTACCGTTCTTAACTTCTAGGACACGGAAAGAGTCAGCACCAAGGCCGTTGTGGTCTTTTTTAGACATGTTGAATACACCAGTAACACCCACATAACCTTGAATGCTTTCTAAGGCTTTGCGAACTGCTTCACGGTCGGTGCTGCCCGCTCTTTCAATGGCTTCTACTGCAAGCATTAGGCCGTCATGCGCGTAACCACCAAAGGTAGAAACTTGCATATTCCAACGCTCTTCGTAGAGTCTTTTGTAAGACTGCACCACTGCTTTTTGTGGGTCGCTATTAGGCAGAGAATCTGGCACTAATAATGGAGAAGCAGGTAAGCGTAAACCTTCACCCGCATCGCCTAGTAAGTCTAGGAAACGGTCAGAAGCAACACCGTGTGACTGGTAGAAAGGTAGACCAATACCTAGCTGAGAATAGTTACGCGTTACTATGGCGGGTGATTGACCAAAACCAAAGTTAAATACGGCTTCAACACCTGAGGTGTTACGAATGCGCGTTAACTGGGCGGTCATGTCTGTATCGGTTGGGCTGTAGGTAACGTCAGCAACAATTTCAATGCCCATTTTGCCAGCAATAGCCAAGGTTTGTTCACGACCTGAACGACCAAAACCGTCGGTTCCAGAAATTAGACCCACTTTGGTTAGGCCGCGGCTTTTAATGTCTTGTAGCACGCGTTCTGCAGCAACGCGGTCAGACTGAGGTGTTTTAAATACCCAAGGCTTTACTGGATCAGTAATAACCACTGCACCTGCTAAGGAAATGAAAGGCATACGTGCCTGTTCAATTAAAGGCACAGCCGCCATAGTGGCACCTGTAGTGCTGCCGCCTACAATAATGTCAACACGGTCTGAACGCACTAAGCGGCTAGCAAAGTTACGTGCAGCAGAAGCATCGCCTGCATCATCGTAATGAATGAGTTGTAAAGGACGGCCTATAACACCACCAGCAGCGTTAATGCGTTCTACATACATTTCTAAGGTTTTTAGTTCAGGGTCACCAAGAAAAGAGGCAGGGCCAGTAACAGATAGAAAAGAACCGATTTTAATGGGTTCTGCAGCCTGAGCACCGGTAAAGATGCTAACAGCTAGGGTTGCGGCTAAAAAGCCAGCACGACGTAAGATACTCTTACTCATTATTTTTATTCTCCAAGATTGGGGTAGTAACTACCCTCATTTTTTTGCACTGCAGGGGTTTTAATTTTTTATTTAAGCTTGTATCACTTAATCTCTCCCCACTTTAAAATTATTCTACTAACCAACTTAGCTACTAACCAACTTAGCCAGAAAAACTTTTAAAAGCAGGATTGCACTCGGCTCATTTTGCTCATCAAACGCAACAGGTAAAGTGACACATTCGATGAGTTAGATCAAAAACTATTGTATCATGATCTGTATGTCAACTTGTTTTATAGCTTTCATAAGTTAACTAAGCTTCAACTTAAGCTAACTAAACCTGTGAAGGCTTGATGCATAAAGGTTTACCTCTTGTTAAAGAGCGGCATAATAGCAACCTAACTGAATTTTAATTATTAGCCTTTAAACAGAACCCTTAAGTGTATGCCTGCAAAAAATCAATTGGACTTGTTAGTCCATAACTTTCAAAACAAACGCCCACTTCGTGCTGGGTCATTAATTATTACACTTTATGGTGACGCTATTGTTCCTCGTGGCGGCACTGTTTGGCTTGGTAGCCTAATGAAGCTACTTGAACCTATGGGCATTAGTGAACGTTTAGTTCGCACTTCCATTTTCCGCTTAACTAAAGAGTCTTGGATACAAGCAGACAAGGTGGGTCGCCGCAGCTATTACAGCCTTACCGGCCCAGGTTTAAGGCGTTTTGAACAAGCTTTTAAGCAGGTGTATAACGCCAATAATGAACAATGGATAGGTAACTGGTGCCTAGTGTTGTTATCGCAACTGGAAAACACTAAACGCCGCAGCGTTAAAGAAGAGCTGGAATGGATGGGGTTTGGTTGCCTTGCACCCAATTTAATGGCTCACCCAAGGCTTGAAAGGGCAGAAGTCTTGCCATTGTTACAAGAACACGAAGCCTTAGACGACACCATAGTAATGCAAAGTGAACCACAGGAATTACTGACTTCACGCGCCTTACGTTTGCAAGTAAAAGAAAGCTGGAACCTTGAACACCTAGCCAGAAGTTATGCCAAGTTTATTAACCAGTTTCGTCCACTTTGGCAAGAATTAACCGTTGAAAATTCACTAACACCAGAAGAGTGTTTAATTGCACGCACCCTGCTTATTCATGAATACCGCAAAGTGCTTTTACGTGACCCACAGCTGCCTGATGAACTGCTTCCTGGCGATTGGGAAGGGCGTAGTGCAAGGCAACTTTGCCGTAATATTTACCGACTTATTTATGAAGGTGCCGAGCAGTGGCTAGATAATAATTTAGAAAATGCTTCCGGCCCTTTACCTTCCCCTAATGCAAAATTTTACCAACGTTTTGGTGGGCTTAAATAAGCGTCTTAAAATAAGTCTTATCTAAAGCGATACATAAAAAATATAAATTTTCTTTAAAAGCTATCGCTTAGTGGTAGCTTTTTTAAAACTTTCGTCTAATATACAGCTTCGAAATTAAGATAATCCTCTCGGCTCTCAAAATAATTACAAGAGGAAAGTTAGTATGTTGAAGCTAGTAAAAAACTTATCTGTACGCATAAAACTACTGCTAATGGTCGTGCCACCATTAGTTGGTATGCTAATTTATGCCGGATTAAGTACACGTAATGACCTCCAACTTTATACCGACTTGCAGTTTCAGCAGCAGTTGGTCAATGCACGCATTCAACTTAATTTAACGGCTAATGAATACCAAAACCTTCGCAGTGCATTAATGTTAGAAGGCGTAAGTTCAGATAAAAAGCTTCAAACTAGCCTTGTTGAACTGCAGGCTTTAACTAAAAAACTACCTACAGATTTACAGCCTTATCTAGCAGGTTTGAATTTATTAGCCGAACAAGCTAGCCAGCAAAAAATAGACCTAGCAGAATTGCTTAATTCAAGCTCTGCTCTAGCAACTTTAGGCTTGCGTTTAGAGCTTTTTTCTAACCAATTATCGGGTTATTCAAATGGCTTAACCACACGTTCACATTCAGCACACCACGCATTAATGTTGGCGATTAGCCGTTTACACGAAGAACAGCTAATTATGGCACAAGCTTTTACTGCCAGTTACTTTCCCTCTGGTGCTTATCCACGTTTTGTACGCCTTTTAAGTGAACAAAATGTGTTTTTTACTAACTACAATAACAGCCTGCCTAGCGTATCTGAACTGGGCTTAAAAGCTTGGCAAGAAGGCGAAGCCTATCAAAAGCTAGCCAACCTAAGAGCAACAGCTGAACAAATTTACCTAGATGGTAATTTTGGCTTAAGCACCAGCACTAAAGAGTGGATGAGCCTAACCAATGCGTTACTTGAACAACCCACCAGCCAACAACAGCAACTATTACAAGAACTAAACAACCGTGTTAGCCAACAGCTTGAATCGGCTTGGCAACGCCTATTGGTTATTGGCTTATCTAACCTGTTACTGGTTTTAGTGGGTGCTTTAGTTACTTGGTTTATTTACCGACAAATCAGCATTCCCATGCTAAAGCTAACCCACACTATGGAAAAAGTTGCTAAAGACTTAAACCTAACCCGCAAGATGGCGTTAGTGGGTGAAGATGAAACGGCACAGGCTGCCCGAGCGTTTGACCAGATGTTAGAGCAGGTAAGGCTGTTATTACAGCAGGTAATTGGTGCTACTAATGATGTTTCCGCCAGTTCAACTTTAGGCAAGCGAGTGGCTTTAAACCTAGAAGACCAAGTGCAGCAAGGCCAACAACGTTTAAGTGCTATGCTAGTTAGCGTAGAAGAACTGTACCAAGCCATTCACGGCATAGCCACCAACGCTGAAACCAGCCAAGAAGCTTCGTTAAGTGCCAGCCAGCTTGCAGCTAAGGGCAATGAATTAATTCAACATTTAGAAAAAAATAACGCAGCTTTATCAACCAGCTTGCAAAATTCAGGCAACAAGGTAAATGAGTTAGCTGAACACGGCGCTAAAATAGACAGTATTTTAGAAGTTATTAACGGCATAGCAGAACAAACTAACCTGTTGGCATTAAATGCTGCCATTGAAGCAGCCAGAGCCGGTGAAGCAGGAAGAGGCTTTGCGGTAGTCGCCGATGAAGTGCGTTCGCTTGCTGGGCGTTCACGCGAAGCTACAGTGGAAATTAGCCTTCTATTAGACAGTAACCGCTTAGCTGCCAGTGAGGCAGTGCAGCAAATGAACACCAGCCTTAAACAAGCCGATGAAGTAAGCCAACAGCTAAAACAGGCAGACCAATCTTTACAGCAAATTAATTTGGCAGTTGAAGGTATTCACTCGGCTAACGTGGAAACAACGGCTGCGGCTAACCAACAGCGTGTTACAGCCGATCAGCTAAATAAACACGCTGCTGTTATGAGTAGCCTTTATAAAGGAACCACTGAAGCTGTTACAGAACTTGAAAATAACAGCCAAGGCATTGAAAAACTACTCACCGGCTTAGAAAAACAGCTTAAACGCTTTACTACTTAAAAGCCTTTTTACTGCTTTTTTATAAAAGTTTTTCTTGTACAAAAAAATCCCCAAAGCGGTGATTCACTTTGGGGATTTAAATAATTGGCTAGGTTCGTTTTAGTTAGCCGTTAAATGCAGGTGATGAAACTTTAAATGCTCTTCTATAAAGCTAGCAATAAAGTAATAGCTATGGTCATAACCTTCTTGCATCCGCAGTTCTATTGGATAACCCGCTTCTTTAGCCGCAGCAACTAAGTTTTTAGGTTGCAGCTGCTCTGCTAAAAAGTTATCGCCATCACCTTGGTCAATTAACATGGGCAAATGCTGCTTAGCTTTAGCCATTAATTCACAGCTATCGTAGGCTTTCCAAGCTTCGCGGTTATCACCTAAATAAGCAGTAAAGGCTTTTTTACCCCAAGGCACATTCATAGGGTTAACGATAGGGCTAAAAGCTGACACCGAAGTAAAGCATTCAGGGTTTTTAAGCGCCAAGGTTAATGCACCATGCCCCCCCATCGAATGCCCACTAATGGCACGTTTATTAATAACTGGAAAAGCTGCTTCAATTAGCTGAGGCAATTCCTTTAAAATATAGTCTTCCATTTGGTAATGCTTAGCCCAAGGTTCTTGAGTGGCATTCAAATAAAACCCCGCGCCTTGGCCTAAGTCATAAGCAGCATCATTGGCGACACCTTCACCACGTGGGCTAGTATCGGGGGCAACAATGGCTATACCAAGTTCAGCCGCCATGCGATGTGCGCCGGCCTTTTGCATAAAGTTTTCATCGGTACAGGTTAAGCCTGACAGCCAATAAAGCACGGGCACCGACTGGGTTGCTGCTTGGGGGGGTAGATAAATAGCAAAACGCATTTCACAACCTAAAACGCTTGAACTATGGCTGTATTGCTTATGCCAACCACCAAAACTTCGGTTCTGGCTAATGTTTTCTAAACGTTCCATAAAACACCTCTAAAAATGAATTACGCTACGAATGGATTTACCCTCATGCATTAAATCAAACGCTTCATTAATTTTTTCTAACGGCAGGGTGTAGCTAATAAAATCATTTAAGGCAAATTTACCTGCCATGTAATCTTCCACAATTCCAGGCAATTCTGAACGGCCTTTAACGCCGCCAAAAGCCGAACCACGCCAAACTCTGCCGGTGACTAACTGAAAAGGACGGGTCGAAATTTCTTGCCCAGCACCGGCCACACCAATAATGATGGATTCGCCCCAACCTTTATGGCAGCATTCAAGCGCCGAACGCATCACATCAAC
Organism: Pseudomonadaceae bacterium; assembly: GCA_012727935.1. Lineage (GTDB taxonomy): Bacteria > Pseudomonadota > Gammaproteobacteria > Pseudomonadales > Halomonadaceae > Marinospirillum. Next base: position 11,201 of record JAAYGA010000179.1, read on the forward strand.
ATTGCCTATGCACTCAAAAGAATAATCGACACCGCCATCGGTTAATTCAACAATCACTTCTTGAATGGGCTTGTCGTAATCTTTAGGGTTAATGCAGTCGGTTGCGCCCAGTTTTTTAGCCAGCTCAAACTTAGATTCGTTAATATCCACGGCAATAATTCGGCTAGCTTTGGCCATCACCGCACCAATAATGGCCGACAAACCTATGCCACCAATACCAAAGATTGCCACGGTTGAACCTTCTTCTACCTTGGCCGTGTTTAATACCGCACCCATGCCGGTAGTTACGCCGCAACCTAGCAAACAAATTTCTTCTAACGGCGCTTCTTTATTTACTTTGGCTAAAGAAATTTCTGGCAGAACGGTGTATTCAGAAAAAGTTGAACAACCCATGTAGTGATAAATGGGCTGGCCGTCTTTAAAGAAGCGTGTGGTGCCATCGGGCATTAAGCCCTTGCCCTGCGTTTCACGAATTTTCTGACATAGGTTGGTTTTTCCTGATAGGCAAAATTTACATTCGCCACACTCAGGGGTATAAAGCGGAATAACGTGATCGCCCACTGCAACACTAGTGACGCCTTCACCAATAGCTTCAACAATACCGCCACCTTCATGGCCTAAAATGGCAGGAAAAACACCTTCAGGGTCATCACCTGACAGGGTGAAGGCATCGGTATGGCAAACACCCGTAGCAACAATTCTTACCAGCACTTCGCCTGCTTGTGGTGGCATAACATCCACTTCTTCAATAGAAAGTGGTTGGCCAGGCCCCCAAGCAATTGCGGCACGGGATTTAATCATTGGCTGAGTCATAATTTTCTCCAAAATAAATGAATAGACGTTACTTCTAGCTATAAGCATAGCGGTTACTGGACTGGGTATAATCAAAAAAAGTTGAAGTAGGTTTAAAAAAATAGGTTTAAAACACAGGTTTAAAAAATAGGTTTAAAAAACAATAGGTTTTATAGGCTAAGGATGCAAGGCATTACTTCCATACTTTTTTTAACGGGGTGTCAGGTGAATAGTGATGGGCTATTTGTGCTTGCAGCAGTTCAGCGGTGGCTAGGGCATCGGTAAGTGCATCGTGGGGGTGGTAATTAGGTAGGCCATAGCGTTCACGGCAAGCAGCTAGGC
>JAAYGA010000180.1 GCA_012727935.1 Pseudomonadaceae bacterium
CCCAGTGGGGGCGCATCCCCTTTGCTGAGCTTGACCAAATCTATGAACAGAGAGCTAAAACTAAATGGAGCTGCACTAGCGAAGTATCTCCCACTAAGCATGTACCCGTCACTTCAGCTTTTACTCTGCTGCCCATGGAGGCAGCTCTTGTACCCCATGACCACGCTCAGACTCATGTGAAAGAAGGCTTTAACTCACAACTAATGGAGTTTGCAGAAGCAATTAGTGAAGCACAACTTCTGCAGATTCTACACAAATACATGCCCCTGATGTGCCGTATTAAAGGACTGATTGAAGTGCAGGGGCAAGGGCTTATGCTGGTGCAGTATGCTGCAGGACAGCTGGCCATAGAGCCATATTTACAAAAAACCAATAAATACGGCTATCTTATATTCATAGGAAACCAGGCAAAAGAAAAACACACTCAAACGAAGAATGCTGCAGCCAAGCAGTTATAAGTGGGAGGACCTGATATGAACTGGTTTGTTCTTGGCGGAATAATGATGTGGCCACTGTTGCTGCTTTCAATTATGGGCATGGCCATCATTGTTGAACGCATCATTTTTTACCGCTCAATATGCTTCCCGCCCAAAGGTATGGAAAAAACACTGGCCCAAGTACTGCAACATGCTGATTTAGAACTGATTTTGTGCTGTCTGCAGGCAAGTATTTTTTGTGACTTTTGTAGCTGCATTAAAAACAATACCTGCCTAAAAAGTAACGAAGCCGCCTTACAGCTAAACGGCAGAGCGATCTTGGCCAAGGCCGAGGCCGGCCTTTCACTTTTAGGCATGATTAGCCGCCTAGCACCGCTAATTGGTCTTTTAGGAACCATTCTAGGCATGATTCAAACCTTTTCGCGCATTGCCAGCACCCACGGCGCAGTAGACATGCCTTTACTTGCTGGTGGTATTTGGCAGGCGCTTATTACCACTGCCAGTGGGCTGATCATTGCCGTACCTATTGTGTTTGCCCGCCATTTTTTTATGCGCCGTAAAGCAAAAATTGCCGCTGCTCTTGAAAGCATCGGTAACACGGTGCTTGTTTTACGTGCTGCCACAGGCGCAGCACGGCAAGTTTAAATCAAGCAGGCATTACCAGGTTATTTTTAACAAGAAATATTATATTGCAACTTTAGATTCCGGCATGTCTGAAAAATATCAAATATTATCAGATATTAATTGGAGAAAAGGCACACAGCTCAAAAGCTAAGCTAACACTTAAAGTGTTAAGCCGACTTACAGCCGAGACAGGGATAAATATTTTCTAAAAATAAACGAGGCAGCAATGCTTGATTTTTCAGAAAAACAAGACATCGAAGAAAATGATATTGACCTTACCTCACTGATGGATATGGTCTTTATTCTGCTGATTTTCTTTGTTATTGCCTCGGCTTTTACCGTACGAGGCATGAAGCTTGACCTGCCTCCAGCACAGAGCAGTCAAGGACTTTCAGGCCGGGTTATTAACCTGCGCCTTGATGCACAGGGCAACATCTATCATGATGAAGTCCATATCCCTAAAAACCAGCTACGACCCTATATTCATGATCTTGTGCGCGGACTACGTAGCGAACCCGGACAACTGGTGCTACAATCAGACCCCAAGGCACCAGTAGATGCTCTTATATTGCTGGTTGATGAAGTGCGGATGCAGGGCGGCGAGCAATTAATGATTGCCACCTCAAGCCCGGCAACAAAAAAAATGAGTGCAGACGAATGAGTGATACTGAGCGCTGGACAGCCGCTATTATTCTGGCTCTGTCTGCGCATTTTTTTATTTTGCAGGCTGACTGGAAAAAAGACAGCCTTGGGATATCGGGACAAATGGTGCAAGTGCGGCTTTCCCAGAGCCGGGTACGCATAGGCGACGGACCGGGCGTAGATATAGTCAGTGGTGGCAGCGAAAGCTCCGATGAGGCCCGGTTGGCTGACGAACGTCGCAAAATTTATAACCGTTATATGGATGACATCGGTGCGGCGATACACAGCCGCCGTTTTGCTTATGGGCGTGAAGATTTAATTGGGATGGCAGTATTTAGCTTTATTGTTGATTACAGCGGTGCATTCAGGCAGATAAAAATGCTTTCCAGCTCTGGTGATAGCGAACTTGATAAAGCCGCCAGCCATGCTGTTCATCTGGCCAGCGCTACAGTAAAGCGCCCTGCTGAGCTGGGTAAGGAACCCATTGCTGTGATTCTACCAGTAAAATATCAATATGGCCTGAACTGAAGCTGTCCGGCTTTGGGCGGTACCCCAAATTCAAGCCCTTAAAACCAGGAAAAAAACCACTGTATTCATTTTCCCCAAAATATATAAACAGTTAGCTGTTGCTACTTCAACTGCCCCAGCAAAGTGCTCTAGCAAAATACGCCTACTTTTTATTTTTACGCCAGGCTTCCACCACTTGCACAAAGGGTTCATAAAGGTTGGTGAAGTAATCTTCAGAATCAGGTGGAAAGCTGTACGGCTCAAAGCTACACAAAATGAGGACCGAGCGCAGGCTGGTACCCTCAAAAAACGGCTTGGCAAAATAAGAACGCACCCCACGCGGAATAAAGAGTACCCAGTCAATGGCTTTGGTGCTGTCCAGGCATTCATCAACCAGCAGTGAACGCAAGTTAAAGCGCTCAATACTTTGAGCAATGGTGCCTTCATAATCATGCAGTTCACCCCAGCCCATGTGCTTTTCAAGCTCGCCCACGCCATAAACCTGCACCTTGCCTTTTTCAGATATAATATCAGAAAACATCAAGCCATTAAGAGCAGGAAGCTCGGCATGATCTAAAAGCGCTCGCAAGGCAGAGCGTAAATCGGGGCAAGCACGGACAAGCTCCACAAGCTTGGTCGACAAAGATGACTGCGCACTGATACTTTCTTGTAACGCAATGCGGGGTTGATCTATAAATGAAATACGCACCATATTGGCGTTGTCATTTGAGCAATTTACAATACGCACCCGGGCGTTAAAACTGGACAAGCCTAAACCGCTAAAACTGAGCACACCACCCCAAACATCATTTTCCAAGGCACTCTTGGCCGCTTCAAGCAGCTTGTCGCTTTGTCCCTTTGGAGAAATATCATTAATGTGCAAAATAGGGCTGTTTTTGGTTTCAAAAATACTGCCCGCGGCCTTGTTGTAGCGCTGAATTACCCGTTTATCCGTGTTGATTACAAAAACAGGGTGACGTGCCCGATGTATGTGCGTGCCTGCATATAGACCATTTTCAGAATCAACCACTTCACGCG
>JAAYGA010000181.1 GCA_012727935.1 Pseudomonadaceae bacterium
ACCCCAACAATGCTTGGCACCCTCGTTACTGGTTAACTTGGCTAGCCATAGGTTTTCTAACCATCACAGCCTATTTACCTTGGCCTGCCAAAGTTTTTTTAGGCAAGGGGCTGGGTTATTTGGTTATGCTTCTTGCCGGTCGCCGTCGGCAAATTACTGAAGTAAACATCAAGCTTTGCTTTCCTGAAAAAACCGCAGAAGAGCAAAAAAAATTAGTGAAAGCGACTTTTCTAGCCAATGGCGTGGGTATTTTTGAAACAGCCACTGCCCTTGTTAGAAATGTTTCTTTCTTAAAAGACCGAGCCACTTTTAAAGGCCGTGAACATTTAGATAAAGTGCTGGCAGAAGGCAAGGGTGCCATTATTTTAGGGGTACATTTTTCTGCTTTAGATTTAGGTGGTGCTTTGCATGGTTTGTTTTTTACAGTAGATACTATTTATAAACCCCATAAAAACCCAGTGTTTAATCGCTTTATAGAAAAAGGCCGTACCCAATATTTTGAAGAACAAATCCCTAGTAGCGACTTAAAAAAGCTGGTGCGCCGCATACGTCAAGGCAAGGCGTGTTGGTATTCACCTGATCAAGATTTTGGCCGCGATGTTAGTGTTTTTGCACCTTTTTTTGGTGTAGAAGCTGCCAGCATTACCATGACTTCACGCATCGCAAAAATGACTAAGGCACCAGTCTTGCCACTACGCATTCATCGTAACCCAGACAATTACACCTACACTTTGGAATATTTACCACCCTTGGAAAACTTTCCTAGTGGCGATGATGTGGCCGATGCCACCCAAGTGAACCAAGCAATTGAAAGTATGATTCGTGAAAACCCAGAGCAGTATTTGTGGATGCACCGCCGCTTTAAAACACGGCCAGATCCTGATTCACCGTCTTTGTATTAGGCTTTGCTACACCTTTAGGCCAAGATTTTATGTACCTAAGGTAAAGTGTTGTAAGCTAATAAGTAGAGCAACAACAATAAGAGGAAATTATTATGAATAGGTTAAGCATTTTTGGCTTTCGTTCACGCATAGCCCTGCCCTTTGTTATTACAGCGGCAGCTTTAGTTTTTGTTGGTTTATTCAGCATTAATACCGTTCGTAACCTTGTTTTAGACGTTGATAGAATGGCTGAAAATTACATACCGGCGGTTAGTGAAGTTCTTAATGGTGATCGTGATTTATATCAGGCTTTAACTGCCCAGTTTAGCTATGTGGATGGCTCTTTTAATGGTGAAGATACTTCAAAATACCTAGCTTCTTTTGATGAAAACGTGCAACAGGCTAACGACCGTTTTAATTTAGCCGTAAGCCGATTAAAAGGAACGGGTGTAGAAGAACATGCACAAGGTTTTGATCAAGCCTTAGAGCGTTGGGTTACTTCTGCTAGGCAGGTTATGCGGCTAGCAAATGAAGGCCGCCCTGAAACAGCAAGAACTTTAAATATTAGTGAAACCACGGCTTTATTTAAGCAGTTAAGAAACTACTTTGATAAAATTAGTGAACATGCTGATGAGCAGGCTAACTTACGAGCTAATAAGGCATCTTCAGAAGCTTATTCAAGTTCTATTACTGTGCTAGTGGTTACTTTAATTATTTTGGCACTAAGTACGACATTATTTTTTGTGTTCTTAAAACTGATTATTCAGTCGATTGCCCAGTTGCGTAATCAACTAGATAATATTGCCCAAGGTGAGGGCGATCTTAGACAGCGCATTCCGGTTAATAATGACGATGATTTAGGCAAGCTGGCCACCAGTTTTAATGCAGTATTAAATAACCTTCAACAAATGATAGGGGGTGTGCAAGGCTTAGCAGTTAGTTTGAAAGATGAAGCCCGTAGTTTGGCTGAAGCTGCTGCTAGTAACGACAATGGTGTGGCGCGCCAAGCCGATGCTATTGCTATGGTTGCTACGGCTATTAATCAGCTACACAGCGCCATTGAAGAGGTGGCAAGTAATGCTTCTCAGGCTTCTGTTCTTACACAAAGTGCTGAAGAAAATGGTACCCGTGGTGCAGATATTATTCACAGCTCGTCTGTTCAAGTTAGCCGTTTATCACAGCAAATTGAAGCCGCAGTAGTGGCCATTCGCAAGTTGGCTGAAGATTCTGAAAATATTACCACGGTGCTTGATGTTATTCGGGGTGTTGCTGAACAAACCAACCTTTTGGCGTTGAATGCTGCCATTGAAGCAGCCAGAGCCGGTGAGCATGGCCGAGGCTTTGCTGTGGTGGCAGATGAAGTAAGAACGCTGGCAAGCCGTACCCAAGAGTCAACTGCGAATATTCAAACCATGATAGCTAGCTTGCAATCGGGTGTTGCGGCTGCGGTTCAGGTAATGGAAATTGGTAGTAAAGAAGCTCTAGCCACTGAAAAATTTTCTGCGGCCACTGAAACGGAATTGCAGGCCATTTTGCATTCCATTGCTCAAATTGCTGATATGAACGTTAGTGTTGCCTCTGCCACTGAACAGCAAACCCAAGTGGTTGATGAAATTAACCGCAGCATTACTGAAATTAATGATTTGGCAGCAGAAGGTGCTGAACGCTCGAATCAGATAGGTAATATCAGCACTTCTTTAGCTGATTATGCACAGGAGCTGCAAGAGCAAACAGGGCGGTTTAAGGTATAGTTTTATTTATGCCTAATGAAGCTTGTTTTAAAAACCTGCTATTAACCCTTAAAACTCATCGCTTTCGCCAGCTAATTTGGCTGCGGGGCGATGCCGCTTGGTGCCAAGCAAAAGCTTTAGAGTTTTTAAGCCTTGCCCACACTTTAAACCCTACACCAGCCCTACAAACTTCTTATTTAAAAGGTTGTTGGGTACAAGCTGTTGTTGATATTTCAACTCAGCCTGAACTGCCTGAAGGCATGGTTTTTTTACCTGCTTCTAAAAGTCGTGGTTGGTTAGGTAGTGAGCAGCAGGTTTTGGTTTTAGATGTTTTTAGCGGATTTCACCCTGATGCTTTGGGCGCTTTAGCGGGAACTTTGCAAGCAGGCGGTTTAGTATTTTTATTAACGCCAGAAGCTTGGTCAGAATTTATTGACCCTGATTATCAGCGTTTTGCCGCTTGGCCTTTAGAAGTCAAAGATTTAACTCATTATTTTGTAGAGCGTTGTGAAAGAGTGTTAATAGAAAGCCAAGTGCCGCAGGTTAGTCAATTAAAGGCTAGCCAGTCGCAAGCTTGGCAAGGCAACTGGAATATAGCTGCTCCTTTACCCTGCAGCCTGCCAGCAACGCAAGCTTGGCCTTTAGGTGCAGCTAACCAAGAGCAGGCGCTTTTGGTAGAAAAACTGCTGAACTGGTTTACTGCTAAGCCCACTGTTCCAGTGGTGATTACTGCTAATCGGGGTCGAGGTAAAAGCGGTGCTTTGGGCCTGTTGCTGCGTCAGCTACTAGAACCAACAGCAAGTGTTCAAAAGTCATCTCCTAAAAAACTTCTAGTAACTGCACCGTCTACTCAGGCTGCTGCGGCAATTTTTGAGCGTTTAAAAGATTTACCCCCAGCCTATTTAGAGCAAGTTAGCTTTGTTGCCCCCGATGCTTTATTGCAGGATTTACCATCTGCCGATTTGTTATTAGTCGATGAAGCGGCTGCGATTCCTGTACCCGTTTTACAGGCTTTACTAGCCGCTTACCCACGCAGTATTTTTGCCACTACCCAGCAAGGTTATGAAGGCAATGGTCGAGGTTTTGCGCTGCGTTTTACCCAGCATTTAAATAAACACACACCTAATTGGCTGGCGCTTACGCTTAATAAGCCTTTACGTTGGGCGGAGGGTGACCCGTTAGAGAAGTTAGTTAACCGCTTATTGTTATTAGATGCTGAAGTGGCTGATCCGATTTTACCTGTTACTGATTTAACTACCGCTCCTATAGCTAGAGAGCCTTTAAGTTTTACTTGGCTAAAACAAGCTGATTTAGCAGCAGATGAGGCTTTGCTAGAACAGGTGTTTGGCTTGCTGGTACTAGCCCATTACCGCACTACCCCCGATGATTTTCGCCAGTTATTAGATGCCCCTGGTATTCATTTAGCTTGTGCTTGGCAAAATAATTTGCCAGTCGGTTTGGCTTTAATTCAAGAGGAAGGTGGCTTTGATGAAGAATTAGCAGAAGCTATTTTTATGGGTAAGCGCCGCCCGCAAGGGCATTTGTTAGCTCAGTCTTTAGCTTTTCATGGTGGTTTTGTAAAAGCTGCTCAAGTGAGCTGGTGGCGCATTCAAAGAATTTTAGTGCATCCTTTATTACAGCGACAAGGAGTGGGTAAGCAGCTATTAAACTTTGTATTAGAAGAAGCTAAGCAGCAGCCAAAGCTAGATTTAATTGGTAGTAGCTTTGGTGCAACACAAGAGCTTTTACCCTTTTGGTTTGCAGCCGGTTATCAGCCGGTGCGATTAGGCGTTACTCGCGATCAAGCCAGTGGCGAGCATACTTTGCAAGTGGTGCAGGGTATTTCAGCTAAAGGCCAAGCTTTGCAGCAGCAACTAATTGCAAGACTAGCTGAAACCTTGCCCGATGTTTTATCGCTTTGGTTACAGGCTTTACCGGCAGATTTATTAGTACAAATTTTTCAAGCTTTATCTTTAAAATTAAGGCCTTTAAGTGAACAAAATCGTCTTGAATTAAACGCTTTTGCACAAGGGCATCGCCCCTTAGCTGTTAGCCGAACGGCCTTAAAAGCTGGGTTGTGGCATTTATTAGCAAAAAAACAGCAATCAGCCCAGCAAACAAATAAATTAGCACCTTGGGTGCAATTACTGCTACAAGAAGTGCCTGAGCAAAAGTTACAGCAACAGCTAGGAATGAAAGGCAAAAAAGAGCTAGATCGCTGGTTGCGTAGTGAGCTTATCCAGTTATTAGGGTAGGCAGTTTGCTGCTTTTATTTTAAGATGCCCTACCCAATAGGGTTTAGGCTGGTTGTATTCACCGCAGGAGTTGTTCATGTTTAAGCAGTTTTTTGTTGCCCTGTTTGCAGGGTTGGTTTTGTCTTTAGTGGCTATAGGTTCTGCTCAGGCAGAAACTAGCCTAGGTTTTGGCTATGACTTAGCTCGCCAGCTGGATAAAAACCAAGACGATGGACAGATAAACCTGACAACACAGGTTTCTGTAGGGCGGCGTTCAGCTCTTATTTTAGGCTTGGCTTCAGGCGAAAGGTATCAAGTGCTGGAATTGGCTTTTAAACGCTACAATGAAAAGTATTTAAGCGGCAGTTTTTTTCAGTTAGGTACAGATTATTGGTATGGCGATAAAAAGAAGGGTGCTAAATCTAAGCTAGGTTTAGATTTGCGTTTAGGTTATGAATTACCTGTGACGCGCAACTTGGTTTTTTCTGGTGCAATATCAGCCCTTTATGGCCCTAATAACCTAAACACCAATAAAAGTGGTGAGCTATTATTGCGCCCCCACCTAGGTGTTATGTTTCACTTTTAAGCCTTCCTTGGCAAGTTACAGCTCACTTTTTTTGAACTGGTTTTTTAATTAACTTGTTGCTTGAATTAGGTGGGCTGTGAGTGCTTCGCGCAGCTCGCCTTCAAGGGGCAAGGATGCTTTGTTTTCAAAGCTGTAGTGAACTAAAACCGCTTCGCCCCGTGAACCAATTTTACCGTTTTGCCAAGCTTCTTGAACCACTACAAAAGAGCTATTACCAATCTTATTTAAGTAGGTTTTAATCTCAATTTCTTCGCCGTAAAAAAGCTCACCTAGAAAATCAATTTTAATACTGGCTAAAATTAAACGCCATTTTTTGGGGTCTAGGTCAGGAGTGAACAAGCGAAATAAATCGTTACGCGCACGTTCAAACCAAACGGGTAGGCGAGTATTGTTAATGTGCCCTAAAGCATCAGTATCGGTAAAACTAGGTGAAAATTTAAGGGTAAACATTTATGGGTTTCCATCGGGTTGTGGGTGGGTATTGAATAATATAATTATAGAGTATAAAAATGAGCTTTGACTTTATAACACCGGTTGAACGAAAAAACACGGCCAGTTTAAAATGGCAGCGTTATGAGCAGCAAGACGTGCTGCCTATGTGGGTTGCTGATATGGATTTAACTTCACCCCCAGCGGTGCAACAAGCCCTAAAGGCGGCGGTTGAACGTGGCGTGTTTGGTTATGGTGAAGTACCCGCTAAGCTTAACCAAGCTTTTATTGAATGGTGTGCAAGCCAATATGCTTGGTTAGTGGAAGAAGACTGGCTGGTGTGGATTCCTGGCGTTGTGCCCGGCTTTAATCTTGCCGTTGAAGCTTGGTTAACAGCTGAGCAGGGCCTGTTGGTGCAATCGCCGGTTTATACGCCCATTCGTGTGTTGGGTAAGCTACGTCAGCGCCCTAGCATTGATCTGCCCATGAGTGAGCCAATAATAAAAGAGAACTTAGCCGCCCATTTAAAGCCAGAAACCCAAGCCCTAGTCTTGTGTAACCCACAAAACCCGCTAGGTAAAGTTTATAGCCGTGTTGAACTGGAAGAAATTGCTGCTTTGGCTGAAGCAGAAGATTTATTAGTCATTGCAGATGAAATTTGGAGCGACCTACTGCTTGAACCAGACTTGCGCCACGTACCTTTTGCTAGTGTTAGCCAAGCGGCTGCACAGCGTTCAGTTACGCTGATGGCACCCAGTAAAACTTTTAATATTGCAGGTATGTCGTGTGCGGTAGCGGTTATTCCTAACCCTGAATTACGGGCGAGTTACCGCGAGGCGATGCGTGGATTAATGCCTGATATGAATTATTTAGGTTTAGTGGCTGCCCAAGCGGCTTGGCAAGAAGGCCATGCTTGGCTGGCTGCTTTGAAAGTGCATTTGAATGCAAATTTAGATTTACTAGAAAACTGGTTAAAAGACTTTCCACAAATTGGCTATCAGCGTCCACAAGCAACCTTTGTGGCTTGGTTGGATGTGTCGGCTTTGTTGCTGGCTGATCCTGTGGATGCCTTTTTAAAAGGTGGTGTGGCACTTTCAGCAGGCGAAGCTTATGGGCAAGCTTCTCATGTGCGGTTAAATTTTGGCTGTACAGCAGAACAGCTAAAGCAGGCTTTGCAGCGCATGGCGGCCGTTATTCAAGCTAATAATTAAATAAGATTAAAATAATAGGTGAATTAAAGGCTAGGCAGCAACGTGAATGCTGTTTAGCTCTTTAATTAGTGTGGCCGTGTCTGGCTTGGCTTGTGCGGCATAAGCCGCCGCTACTTGGTTAGGCGCGGGTGCATTTGCAGCCTTAAGTGTAGTGATGAACTGTAGGCGCGGATATTCTTCAGTTAAAGCACGTAACCAACTAAAGTAGCCCGAGTTACCCTGCACTAAAGCTTCACCCATTCCACTTTGAATATTACGCGCCAAGCTGCGGCTGTAAGTGTCTTCTACCAACACTATGTTGTGGTGTGCTGGTGGGCGGTTAAGGAAGTTTGTTAGCCCAGGCGGGTCAAAGGCAGTAGGAATGTGGTTAGGGTAAATGCTTTGTGGTGCATAATTCTGCGCTGGCAGATTATTGTAGAGGTAGTGAAGGTCGGGCGAATAAACCGGTGCCATCATCAAACTCAAGACCAAAGAAAACTGAGCACCCTGCGCTGAGTTCAGCGAGGTGTTCAGTGACTCTTGGACTTCGAGTGATTTTGTATAAGCGTTTTCTATACGCATGGCAAGAAACCTTCAAAATATAATTATGTCTATCATAAACATTTCGGCTTCAGATTAGGAAACTTGAGCAAAAAAAGCTAAAAAATATGCCTCTTTCATACCCAGCTAAGGCTTGTTAGACTGTCGGCGACATCTTGACGGGGTGCTTGCGTGCTTAAATTGCACAAAGGCTGAGATAACACCCGTTGAACCTGAACCGGTTAGTACCGGCGTAGGAATCGAGATAACTGCAAATCAAGGCTTAAAAGCCCTGCTCGTCCTGTGCGCTACCGGTTCCCGCATAAGTAACATTAACGTGGGAGCACTCAATGAACAAGCCAGAAACCTCGCTAGTTGAAACTAATTTCACCAGCCAGCACTTAAAAGAAACCGCCCAAGTCGATACGGCTAGCGTTCAACCCTTACCCAATTCCCGTAAAATTTATTTAGAAGGCTCACGCCCTGATATTCGTGTGCCTTTTCGCTCCATTAGCCAAGCAATCACTGCCACCGATTCAGGCGAAGAAAAAAATCCTGATATTTTGGTTTATGACACCTCTGGCCCTTACACCGACCCAGCAATCAAGATAGATATTCGCCAAGGCTTAGAAGCGTTACGAGCCAAGTGGATTGAAGAACGCCAAGACACTGAACTGCTTGACGCACCAACCAGTGACTTTGGTAAACGCCGCAGCCAAGACCCTACTTTAGAAGCCCTAAGGTTTAACCTGAAACGCCAACCCCGCCGCGCTAAGTCGGGTAAAAATGTTACCCAGCTGCACTATGCACGCCAAGGCATTATTACTCCAGAAATGGAGTTTATCGCCCTGCGTGAAAACCAGCAGCGTTATGAACTAGGCACTGAAGCAGTAGAAGAACTGCTAGGGCAACAGCACCCAGGTCAGTCATTTGGTGCAGCCATTCCACAAGAAATAACGGCTGAGTTTGTACGTGAAGAAGTGGCAAAAGGTCGGGCAATTATTCCTTGCAACATTAATCACCCAGAAACCGAGCCAATGATTATTGGGCGTAATTTCCTAGTAAAAATTAACGGCAATATCGGTAACTCCGCCTTGGGTTCTTCCATTGAAGAAGAAGTGGCCAAGATGACTTGGGGTATTCGCTGGGGTTCCGACACCATCATGGATTTATCCACTGGCAAGCACATTCACGAAACCCGTGAGTGGATTATTCGTAACTCACCCGTACCCGTGGGCACTGTGCCCATTTACCAAGCGCTAGAAAAAGTAAATGGCGTCGCTGAAGACCTTACTTGGGAAGTTTTCCGCGATACATTAATTGAGCAAGCCGAACAGGGTGTGGACTACTTTACGATTCATGCTGGTGTGCTGTTGCGTTATGTACCGCTGACTGCAAAACGTTTAACCGGCATAGTTTCTCGTGGTGGTTCGATTATGGCCAAATGGTGTTTAGCGCATCATAAAGAAAGCTTCCTTTACACGCATTTTGAAGAAATTTGTGAAATTTGTACCCAGTACGATATTGCGCTTTCTTTGGGCGATGGTTTGCGCCCCGGCTCGATTGCCGATGCCAACGATGAAGCCCAGTTTAGCGAACTAGAAACCCTTGGCGAGCTAACTAAAGTGGCGTGGAAATACGATGTGCAGGTGATGATTGAAGGCCCAGGGCATGTGCCTATGCACTTGATTAAAGAAAATATGGACAAGCAGCTAGAATGCTGTGATGAGGCGCCTTTCTATACGCTTGGCCCTTTAACCACCGACATTGCACCGGGTTACGACCACATTACTTCCGGCATAGGTGCGGCCATGATTGCTTGGTACGGTTGTGCCATGCTTTGTTATGTAACGCCCAAAGAACACTTAGGCTTGCCGAATAAAGACGATGTAAAAACCGGCATTATCACCTACAAAATTGCAGCCCATGCAGCGGATTTAGCTAAAGGCCACCCAGCGGCACAGCGTCGTGATAACGCCCTTTCTAAAGCAAGGTTTGAATTCCGTTGGGAAGACCAGTTCAACCTAGGTTTAGACCCAGACACAGCGCGTAGCTTCCACGATGAAACCCTACCCAAAGACTCTGCCAAAGTTGCTCACTTCTGCTCCATGTGCGGCCCTAAATTCTGCTCGATGAAAATAAGCCAAGAAGTGCGTGATTTAGATGAAAAGCAAATAGCAGCAATTAACGCCCAAGCACAAGAAGGCATGATAGAAAAATCCAAAGAGTTCTTAGCCACGGGAGCGAAAATTTACCACAAGGCTTAAACTCTAACTTAGCAAAACTAAAGCCCAGCCAACGTAAAGTGTTTGGCTGGGCTTTTTTATGCTCTAGTGGCAAACTTGTTTAAGTGCTAGCAGAAAATTTAAATAAGGAAGCAGAGCTTTGATAAATTTAGAAGATAAAAACGAGTATTTGTCGGTGACTTTTGCTGATCAAGGTTTTTCTGGCTTAGAAATTATCTCTAAAGAGTTTGATGGCTGTACTTTTACAGGCTGTAATTTTAGCGAAGCAACTTTTAAACGCTGTAACTTTGTAGATTGTGAGTTTGTGAACTGCAACCTAAGCAATATAGAACTGGGTTACAGTAAGTTTTCAGAAGTGGCTTTTCATGAATCAAAGCTAGTGGGAATTGACTGGACTAAAGCCGCTTGGTCAAACTTTACTTTTGCTGCGCCTATTAAGTTTTATAAGTCGATAGTTAATGACAGCTCCTTTTATGGGTTATCTTTCCAAGACTTTGTGCTGGAAGAATGCAAAGCTCATGGCGTGGATTTTAGGGAAGGTGACTTTAGTAATTCAAGCTTCACCTATACCGACTTAACTAACAGCTTGTTTAGCAATACTAATCTAATCAGTGCCGACTTTGCAGAAGCAACTAACTACGCTATTGATGTTTATCGAAATGAAATTAAAAATGCAAAATTTAGCCGTTTTGAAGCGACTAGGTTGCTAGATAGCTTAGAAATAGAACTAGTTGATTAGCTCTTACTCGCCAAGATCACACCGTCTAGCGCAAGGTGGTGCAAAAACTCCAGACTCTGGAAATGATTGAAGCAGTGTTCATTGAAAATCCTAAGTTAGTTTAATAAAGCCTACTTGACCTTAATCTATTTCTACATTAAGTGACTCAAAGCGTAACTTAATGTGCAATTACCTTCTGTTTTTGAATGGCAGCGGATTGTCGATGTTGATGGTGAGTTTAGCCGTCACTATTAATGACCACAGCATTAGTGATTGGCACAGTTAATTGATTCGCTATTGGTGTATACAAATCAATATCTACTTCAGGTGCTTTAATTGAAACTATTAACGAGTAACGCACAGCTCGATCATATTGTTGAAGTGCCTGCCTGCTTTTCCACCATCCTGAGGATGGGTAAATAGCAATCATGCCTCGACTCGCTAATTCCGCAGCACTGCCCTTCCATATATCAGAATGCAGTGAGCCTTTATGTCGGTTTGAAGTGCCAACCACCCAAGCAGGGTCGCTATCACCACTAGATGTATAGATCACATCTTCTCGAGCTTTAGCATTAATTCGCGCTCTAAAATCTTGTGTACTTTCGAGCGGGCGCTTTACCTCAAAACGCAAACCATGCGACTCATAGCGATACCGAGAAGTCACACCACGAGCTGATGGATTAGGCTCAATAAAGTAAGACAGTGTTACCCGCATTTCTACCTCTGTATTACCTAACGATTCCAGCTCATCCAGTGGCCAAGGCAAATTGTGCAGGTTCATATCCTTGTATTTTGGCGCGGCACTACCCTCGCGCATAAAGGGATGCAAATAATCTTCACACACCAAAGTTAAAGAATTTTTTACACTCCAAAGTGCACGCTTAATGCTTGGTTCACCAAAGCCACAGTGGCGTATTAAATTAGCGATATCTGTTTTGTTTGGCTGTCCCTTAGCGGGTAGGAATGTGTTTTTCATGGCTGAAGTCCATTCAGCGGAATGCACCATTAAGCCACGAATTGTTTCTGGCCATAATTCTGGATAATGGCTCATTAGCTGAGCAGCCATCCGCGCCGCAGCTGCTGAAGCAGCACTGGTTGCGTTTGTTGTGGTAAAAAGGCGGCCAGTCACATCTGAGTTAGTCGTTAATAAACTAAGACTAGGCATCCAAGTTGCACCCAACCCGTCTTTAGCAGCATTACCTCCTTCAAAAACCACATCAGGCTTTAAAGGCCAGTGGATTTGCCATGTTTGTGAAGTTGTACTAAAAGGACTTAAACCACCGCTTGGAGCAATAGGCTGGTAATGCTGCGCACCTGATTCAGTAATATTTATTAGATGAGTCATTGCACCTACGGTCAGCGCATTCCAAGCCTGAGCAGGGTCATGTATGCCATCGGTTGTATTACTGGCTGGATATGCCATCCAAGCATTGGGGTCTTCAATATTTCCTGCAGAAACAATAAATAATTTTGGATCTGAGCCTTGCTCATCAGCATCAGACGTTAGCCGATCAATACTTGCCGACCACGCTGAAGGTCGCCCTCTATCTCGGTTATCTTTAGCTGTTATCGCCATGCTAAAAAGGCGTTTACGGAAAGGCGCTGTAATGATTGGTCTTGAAACGGCTTCTAGTGTGAGATACCCATGATGCTGTGCATCGGAACCATTAGCTCCATCATTAGGAATCAACTTTACTGATTCTAGGCGATGCCCAAGAGTAATTGGGTGTGTCGATGTTAACGCATCAGTTAAATTACCAAATAATGCAACACCAGCCATACCTGTGCCGTGCCCATGCTGATCATAAACACCCCATCCAGGCTCAACAGTATGCAAATCCGTTTCAGCTAAAGCCTGCTGTAATAATGGGTGGCGATTATTAACACCTGTATCTAAGACGCAGATATAAGGAACGTTTGCATCTATTGGGGGTATTATTAACCGTGAATTTAACTCAGCAACCCACTCAGGTTGTTCACTGGGTGCTAGTGAATCAAAAAAGTCAGCTGTTTCTTTTGCTCTACGTAATTCGGCAATACTGTTCAGCGTCATCATGGAACGCTTCATCTGGCCTACTGAACCATAAACCAGTAGCACTGTTCGCTCAGGGAATCTCAGCTCACCTGCGGTTAACCGAAAACCTAGGCTGGCTGCTATTTCACGGAACTGATTAATAACGGCTTGTCTGTCATTTTTGATAGGCAACCAAACTTCCCACCAAAGCGTTTCATTATCTGACACTGGCATTGATTCAGCTGTATCTGTCCACAACGATTGTAAAGTTGCTGCGCGTATATCTGTTATTGCATTTAATAACTTGCTGTTTTTAGGCCCACTCTTCTTATCTTGGTGCTCATCTAGATAGGCAAGAATTAGCTTCTCGAAAAAAGTTAGCTTACCTTCAGGCACAAAAACTGTAGCAAGAACTTTATTCTCATCATAACGAACATTGCGTAGTTCAATACCAGAATGCTCTCTTGCCAACGATTCAAAAGCCAATTCAATATCTGGAAAACTTTCAAACTCAATTTGCAACCCGAAGCCTTCATCCATGCCAGCATCACGCTGCACTTGAGTTGCTTGAGTAAGAGTTGTTTTCAGCTGTTTTACTTGAGTTAATAAGGCACTGCCATGTATTTGACGGTCACGCTCTGGAATTGAAGTACCACCGCCACCACTAGGCGGAGAAATAAATTTTTCAGTGCTCCCGTTGTTTTGCAAAACAATATGCGGGTACTTTTCCTGTTTATTATCAGCCATTAGATGTCCTTATCTTTAAAAGTCTTTGTAATTTAATCGTGCTGAAAGCCTGCGCCTTTCTTCTAGAGCAACACCAACATCTTTTTCTGAAATTGTATCTCTACGTTCTATTAAAGCAGTTTTTAACACTTCATCTGCTGCTCTAGTTAACTCTGCATAGCTAAGACCTAAAGCTTTTTTAGCCAAGCGTTTCCACGAGGTGTTTTTTACCGCCATACGTGACAATCGGCTTTTTAATGCACTGGCAATATGCTCTTCATCTGGCAGTTCATAATGCAAGAGGTCATCAAAGCGGCGGAAAAGTGCATTGTCTAAAATTTCAGGGTGGTTGGTCGCACCAATTATCAAACTGTGTGATTTATCCTGTTCAATCATTTGCAGAAAACTATTTAGAATACGCCTGACTTCGCCAACATCGTTGCTTAAACCACGCTGCGAACCAATCGCATCAAACTCATCGAAAAAATACACTCCACGAGTTTGCTGGGTCGAATCAAAAACCTGACGAAGTTTGGCTGCTGTTTCACCCATAAATTTGGTAATTAAGCCATCTAAACGCACTTCAAATAAAGGCAGACCTAACTCGCCAGCGAGTACAGAAGCTGTCATGGTTTTACCCGTTCCTGGGGGGCCAACGAGTAGTAATTTTCGGCGGGGTTGTAAACCTTGAGATAAAATTTCAGCAGCATGACGCTGCTCGAGAATAATACGCTGAAGCTGCTGCTCTAATTCAGAGTGCAACACCATATCTGCCAAGCGTGATTTGGGGTAGCTGACCGTTAGCAGGCTTGCTAGTTCGCCACGTGGTTGACTGATTGGGACAGTGTTATTTTTGATGGCAGTTGAACGCCGCACTTTAGATTGATCAACCAACTCACGCAATTCTTCAGCTAGCTTGCCATGCCCGAGCTTCGCTTCGTGAGCGGCAACCTGCATAGCCACTGAATGAAAACGTGTATCGTCGCCTTCCAAATGTGACTGAAGTAATGCTTTAAGTTGATTTGCGCTCGCCATAAGATAACCCTCTTAGTTGGGGCTAAATTATAGCTGAGAAAGTGCAACAAGCCTAAAAATCGTATTACAAGCTCTTTAAAATACTTGGTCTACTTTTATGAATCCAAGTTGGTTGGAATTGATTCGACTAAAGCCACTTGGTCAAACTTTGCTTTTGCTGCGCCTATATTGGGCTACTTGCCTTATCCACCAGATACACCAAATGCTGATAGCTAAGACTGCTATAACTACTTAACCCCACTTCACAGGTTCGGCTGGTAGAAAAGCCAGCAGTACACGGTTCAACCTGTTTTGCCAAATTGCGTAAAGCATGTTGATTAAGTTCGGGTAGGGTGAAACCTTTGTCGCCTGCAAAACCACAACAATGAATTCCTTCAGGAATAATTACCTGAGTAGCACAAGCTTTGGCGATGGCTAGCAGGTTATCGGTTTCATTCAGGTGTTGTGTGCTACAGGTGATGTGTACTACAACCTTCTCGTCTAAGGGTTCTAATTTTAAACGGGGCAACACTTCTTCATTTAAAAACTTTGCGGAATCATAAATTTTTAACTGGGTTTCTTTTAATTCTTTTAATAACCTGAGTGTGCAGGGGCTGGTATCTGAATAGATAGGATCTTGCCCGTTACGGCTGGCTTTAAGTAATTGTTCTTCTAATTCATGCAGCTTGTTATTTGCTTGTTTAGGGTAACCCTTGGATGCAAAGGGTTGTCCACAACAGTGACTCGCTGAGGCTTCTGGGTAAATAACTTCAAAACCAGCTTTTTCTAAAAGTTGTTGGGTTTTAACTCTTAAGGGCGTTTGGTCTTTATCTAGGTGTGCTGGCCCCATAACATTAGAAACACAGGCAGCAAAGTAAACGACTCTGGGCTTTTTGCTGGCTGGGTTGGTGCTTGCTAGTGGTGGAAGTTGTGCCGCTTTAGGAGTGGCGGGTAAGTAAACTGGTAGGCTATTAAAGCGTTGATGCAGCTGTTGCGTCCAACGGTGCATTCTTGGTGCACCCAGTAATTTGCGAGCAAGTTCAGCACCCACTAAAGACCAGCGAGCGGCACGGGCAATTTGGGCAAAAGAGCCTGCCAAATGCTCTGCTGTTTTTGAATGCCTTGCCTTTTTAGCACGTAATTCACGAATCAGGTCACCAGTATTAATACCTACTGGACAGCGCTGAGCACATAAACCTGTTGCAGCGCAGGTGTCTATTCCTTGGTATTGAAAATCTTTTTCCAGTTGGGTGGTGTCTAAGCCTTGACGTTTTTGATCTTGAATAGCCCGCCAAGCAACAATGCGTTGGCGAGGCGAAAGGGTTAAGCCTGCAGCTGGGCAGACAGGTTCACAAAACCCACATTCAATACACTTGTCTATTAAAGGATTGGCGGCTGGTAGAGATTTAAGGTTTTTTAAATGAATGCCGGCATCTTTTGACAGAACAACATCAGGATTCAAAATGCCTTGCGGGTCTAGCAGGTGTTTAATACGCCACATGAGTTGGTAGGCATCTTTCCCCCATTCCAGTTCAACAAAAGGAGCCATATTGCGGCCAGTGCCATGTTCAGCTTTGAGTGATCCACCAAATTCAACCGCAACTAGGTGGCTTACTTCTTCCATAAAAGCACTATAACGAGCAACTTCTTCTGGCTGGTCAAAACGCTGAGTAAAGACAAAATGTAAATTTCCATCCAGTGCATGACCAAATAAAATGGCTTCATCATACTGGTATTTTTCGAACAAGCTGATAAGGCGATTAACCCCTTCGGCCAGTTGTTCTAAAGGAAAGGTTACGTCTTCAATGATAACGGTGGTGCCTGTTTCTCGTAACGCACCCACTGCAGGGAAGGTATCTTTACGCATACGCCACAAGAGTTCATAAACCTTGGGATCCTGGCTAAAGGCTATATGCGCTTCTTTAGGGAAGTGTTCAATACTGGCATTAATTTGTTGCAGTTGTTCTTCTAATAAACGTGGGTTGGCCGCACGGGATTCAATCAGTAAGGCGCAAGCCGAGTTACCTAGTTGCTCTATCCAAGCGGGCATACCAGCCATGTGTTGTACGCTACGCAAGCTGCGCCTATCTAGTAATTCAACGGCTGCTACGGGTTGTTTCTTAAGTAGTCGCACCGCTTGGCAACAGGTTTCAACATCAGGAAAAACTACTAGGGCGGTAGCCTTGCTAGGGTGGTCAGGCACTGTGTAATAAGTGACTGAGCTAATAAACCCAAGCGTACCTTCGGAGCCAACCATTAGGTGAGTCAAAATATCTAAAGGGTCGGTGAAATCAATAAGTGCATTAAGCGAAAGCCCTGTAGTGTTTTTGATTCGGTACTTGTGTTGAATTTTAGCGCTAAGCTCTGCATCTTCACGGGTTTGCTTAGCGAGTTCTGCCAAACCTTTCAGCAAGCCTTGGTGAGTTTTTCTGAACTGGCTAACGCTGTCAGGATCTGCGCTATCTACACCAGTGCCATCGGCTAGCAAAAGGCGCATAGCCGCTAGGGTTTGGTAAGTGTTTTGTGCTGTACCACAACACATACCGCTAGAATTATTAGCCACCATGCCGCCAATTTTTGCTGCATTAATGGAAGCAGGGTCTGGGCCTATTTTACGGTTTAAGTGGGCTAAAGCTTGATTGGCATTGGCACCGATAACTCCGGGTTGCAGGCGAATACGTTGCCCATTATCAAGCACCTCTTTGTTATTCCAATGATCACCAAGAAGAACCAAAACAGAGTCACTAACAGCCTGCCCAGATAAGCTAGTTCCAGCGGCACGAAAAGTTACTGCAACCTTATGTTTGCTTGCCTGCTTTAGAATAAAAGCCACTTCATCTTCAGATTCCACCCGAATAACTAGCTTGGGAATTAAGCGATAAAAGCTGGCATCTGTACCCAGAGTAAGTGTTGAAAGCGGATCAGAAAAAAGCCTTGAAGCAGGAAGGGTTTCTTCTACAGCAGCTAAAAAAGCAGCAGGTAAGCTCATGCATCCTCCAGAATTAACACAATCAAATCTTTAGGGCCATGAGCACCATAGGCTAAGACTTGTTCAATATCGGCAGTTTTTGAAGGGCCAGAAACTAACAATAGGTTACTCGGCATGGGTTTGGGCCAGTGTTGTTGGGCTTGATAGAGGTTGTCATAAATCTGGCTGGCTTTAAGTAGCGCAATATGTAGCGGTGGCACTAGGCTCATTAGGCGTGGTTCGGCTGGGCTGGGTTGTACGACCAAGGTTCCTGTAGCGGCAATCCCTGCAAGTGTGCCGGTAAAACTGGCCGGTACTTCATCAAAGAGTTCACGCTTCCACTCTTCAATGGGGCGGTCATAAGCCAAGAGTTTTAAGGCTGAATTTTCATTTTTACAGTAATTAGCCAGTGCTTTGCCATGGGCTGTGGTTGGTGCAACTAATAGCTTGTTAATGGCTCGTTCGGCTAAGAGTTTGTACACCAGTGCAGGCCAAGCTTGACTTGATGTCAGATGCACTTGACTGTGTACAGCCGTCATTAATTCTTTTAAACGGGTGATTCTTTCTTCTGGTTTATAGCGCCAAGGTTTATCCACTAAGCTAGCGTCAAAAGGGTCGGCTAGCGGGTGAGTGCCTTCTAAACTTTGGCGTAGGCTGGCTAGAATTTTATCTCGTGCACTCATGACTTTTTCTCCAAATGCTTTTTTGCCAACTCATGCAAGCTATGTTTTGCGGGCTTGGGGGCGCTGTGGTTTTGTGTCCAAGGACCTAGCTTGTTGGGTGTGAATTTGCCTAGGCGTGTAGCTAAGAAAGTGCCCGTTTTATACAGCAACGGCTGGCTATTAAAGTATTGCCAACCTTTCCACAGCAAGCGCTCCTTGGCGGAATAACGGCTGCCCTGCCCAGCCATTATCTGGGGTTGCTGCTTGGGTGATTTAACGTTTTCTTCACGCAAGCGACGTAACAAGGCAGGAATGGGGATTTTCACTGGGCAGACTTCACCGCAAGCACCGCATAAAGAAGAAGCTGAAGGGTGGTCTGGCGTGTTTTCCAAACCTAATAGATGTGGCGAAATAATTTTACCTATGGGGCCAGGATAAACCGTGCCATAGGCTTGCCCTCCAATGCGAGTGTAAACAGGACAATGATTCATACAAGCACCGCAGCGAATGCAATTCAGTGTTTGCCTTAATTCACCATCAGCAAAAGCTTGGCTGCGGCCATTATCCAGCAACACTAAATGCACTTCTTCTGGGCCATCGAGCTCATCTGGCTGGCGCGGGGCAGAAATCATATTCACATAGGTGGTAATGCCTTGACCCAAGGCGGAACGGGTTAGCAGTGACAGCAGCGGCACTGTGTCTTGCAAATTGGCAACCACTTTTTCAATACCCGTTACGGCAATATGCACTGGCGGAACCGTGGTAGACATGCGCCCATTGCCTTCGTTTTCCACCAACAACAAAGTGCCTGTTTCTGCTACAGCAAAGTTAACCCCTGAAATACCAATATCCGCCTGAAAGAATTTTTCTCTTAAAATACTGCGTGCTGACTGAATTAAGCTGTCCACATCATCGGTATAGGGTAGGGCTAAACGGCTTTCGAAAAGCTTACCCACCTGCTGCGCATTTTTATGAATCGCTGGCATTATAATGTGCGTGGGTTTTTCATTATCTAGCTGAATAATGTACTCGCCCATATCTGATTCAAGCGCTTCTATGCCGTGCTCAGTCAAGTGCTCATTCATGGCCATTTCTTCACTGACCATGGATTTACCTTTAATCACCTGCTTGGCATTGCGGGCTTGGGCAATGTTTAAAACAATGGCATTGGCTTCTTCTGTGGTGCTGGCCCAGTGCACTTGAATACCCTGCTTGGTTAAATTGCTTTCCAGTTGCTCCAGCAGATCGGGCAGTTGCGATAAAGCTCTGGCTTTAATTTTATTACCCAGCTCACGCAGGTTTTCACGTTCGTCTTCATCTGGCATGGAGATAAGGCGTTTGCTAATTAAAGAGTCCATGGCGCTGCGCATATTAGTACGCAGTTGCTGATCTTTTAACGACAGGCGTGCATTGGATTTAAGCTTTTGTGCAGTGACATCAAGCGTAGGAATGCGTTGGCTGCTCATGTGTTTGGCTCCTGCTTAGCTTGGGTGCGCTGCCATAAAAAACTGGCTAGGTGCTGACCTAATAAGGGAATGTTTTGTTTTTCAAAAGCACCATTAATATTCAACAAACAACCGCAGTCAGCACTCACCACCTGCTGTGCACCACTTGCTTGCAAGGCTTGCGTTTTATCCGCCACCATCGCACCTGAAATATCAGGCATACGCACCGAAAAAGTACCACCAAAACCGCAGCATTCGCTTTCGTGGTCATGGTCTAGGCGTTCGACTTGGGCTAATTGATTTAGCAATTCACGGGCATGCAGGTGGGTATTCATTTCACGGCGGGCAGAACAGGAAGTATGCAATGCCACTTGTGTTGCTTCACCTTGATCAATTAATTCTACTTGGCATACCTTTAATAAAAATTCGCTTAGCTCATAAGTACGTTCAGCCAAAGCGTTTACTTGGGTTAGCGTTTCCGGTTCATCTTTAAAGAGGTCAGGATAGTGCTCACGGAACATGCCTGCACAAGAGCCTGAACAAACCACCACTGGCCAGTTTTCTGTAAATAAGGCGAGTTGCGAGCGAGCAACATCTTTGGCTTGTTGGGTATAACCAGAAGTGTAGGCGGGTTGTCCGCAGCAGCTTTGTGCTTGAGGAAAGTTAACTTGAATGCCTTCACGCTCTAATAAATGAATAGCATCCATCCCAGCTTCTGGAAAAAACAAATCGACAACACAGGTGCCATAAAGGTAGATATGAGTGGGTTTGTGGGTTGGGTAGCTGCGTGGTGCTTTACGAGGCTTAGCAACCCGTGTTTCTTGGGGTGCTGCATTATAATAAAGATGACTCATAGCAAAGCTCCAGTGCTGTTAAAGTAAAGTTTGAGTGAGCCGCAGTAGTGCCACAGCTCACTGGGTTTTAATTAAGCAAGCAGCGGATCGCTAATGCCCAATACAGTAATGGCTAATAGCACAAGCAAGCCGGTAAAGAAGACGTAATACAAGGTTGGCCAGATAGTTTTCCTTAAAATAGTGCCTTCTTGTCCAAGCAAGCCAACGGTTGCTGAAGCTGCTACTACGTTATGAATTGCAATCATATTACCAGCGGCGGCACCTATGGCTTGCCCAGCAATGATCAGTGCGCTAGATATACCTAAGTTTTCTGCAACACCAAATTGAAACTGGCTAAACATCATATTGCTAATAGTATTAGAACCAGCAATAAAAGCACCTAGCGCACCAATGCTTGGTGCCAGTAATGGGTAGATATTTCCAACACTATTAGAGATAAAGAGCGCCATAGTAATTGGCATACTAGGTATATCTGCTGTATTGATTCCCGAGTTAATCAGAATACGCACCATAGGAATAGTAAATAGCAAAACGAAGCCAGCAGATAATAAAGTGTTACTAGATTCGCTTACAGCCATGCGGAAGGTTGACCAATTCATTTGGTAAATAAAAAAAGCACTACAAGCGACAAAAATTAGAATTCCACCAGGTAAATACAAGGGCATAAAATTAGCATTAACACCTGCTTCACCTAAGATATTAGGAAACTCAATAATAACTGCTTTCAACGCATTGCTTATACTTGGAAAAATACGACTGATTACTAGCAGCACACCAACTAAAATATAAGGAGTCCATGCACGAGCATTACTCATTGGTTTAGAGGTGGCATTATCTATTTTAATTTCAATTGAACCTAACCATTGAGCTGGCCATTCTTTTGCGGAGGCAAAGTCCCAAGATTTTTTTGGTGTTAGAAAGTTAAAGCGAGCTGCAGTGGTTACAATTGCTAAGCCAATTAAACCACCAAGCAAAGATGGAAACTCTGGACCCAAAAACACACCAGTTATTGTATAAGGAATAGTGAAGGCTAAACCGGCAAATAATGCAAAAGGCAAAATAGCAAAACCAGCTTTCCAGCTTTTTTCTTTACCAAAAAAGCGCGTCATCATTAGCACCATAATTAAAGGGATACTACTGCCTACTAGCGCATGAATAATGGCCACTTGGCTGGTAATTAACTGAATATAGGTTTCCCAGTTTGAGCCATTGGCTAAAAGTTGAATGCTCAGTGCTTCAGTATTTAAGCCGCCAGGAATACCTATTATAATGGGTGTGCCAACTGCACCAAAAGAAACGGGTGTACTTTGTACTAACATTCCCAACATAACCGCAGCCATTGCAGGGAAACCAATAGCGACTAGCAGGGGTGCAACAATAGCTGCTGTAGTACCAAAACCTGATGCGCCTTCAATAAAACTACCAAATAACCAAGCAATAATAATGGCTTGTACGCGACGGTCAGGACTAATGGTAATAAAGCCTGCTCTAATAGATTGAATAGCACCAGAATGTTTTAAGGTATTAAGTAACAAAATAGCACCAAAAATAATCCACAACACGCCTGCTGTAATGACTAAACCTTGAAGTGTTGATGCTAAAACACGGTTAAAGCTCATTTCCCAAAAGTACATGGCTATAGCTGATGAAAAGAAAAAGACCAAAGGCATAGCCCTACGTGCAGGCCAACGCAACCCTACCAGCAAAATAGCAGCCAAAAGAATCGGTAAAAAAGCTAATAAAGCAAGAACATTAGGCGACATAGTAGCGCTCCACTTGCTGATAGGGGCGGGAGGTAAGTAAGGCGTGAATTTTCAACATAGGTTTGGCTCTCCAAATTATTGTTTTAATAGAATTGGTCATACCAATTTACAATTTAGGTTTTTCAAGATAATTGTATACAGCTTAGCCTGTCAATATTATTCATATCAGACTTTAGTTTTAGAAGGGTTGTGAGGTATTGGTTCAGAGCTTATTACTCTGCTGAAAAAGATCTTATTGTGCTAACCTGAGCAGGTTTTAATCAGCTATTTAATAAGGTAAGGAAATAGCCATGAGCTTTGTAAATATTAAGCAGCGCAGCTTATCCGATGGCATTGCTGACCAGCTTGAAACCATGATTTTAGAAGGTGTGTTACAGGCTGAAGAACGATTACCAGCTGAACGTAAGTTAGCTGAGCAGTTTGGTGTGTCACGGCCATCATTGCGTGAAGCAATTCAAAAATTGGTAGCTAAAGGGTTGCTAGTTAGTCGTCAAGGTGGCGGCAACTATGTTAGTAAAAAAGTGGGAACAGCTTTTAGTGATCCGTTACTTGGTTTATTGGCAGGTAAAGAGGGTGCACAGAAAGATTTACTAGAGTTTCGCCATACAATTGAAGGAGCATGTGCTTATTATGCAGCACTGCGTGCAAACTCAAGTGACCATGAGCGCTTAGCTTTAGCTTTGGCCGAACTAGAAGCCTGTTATGAAGACTCTGAGAATATTTGCCGTGTTAAAGAAGGCTTGGCTGATGCAAACTTTCACTTAGTAATTGCTGAAGCGAGTCATAATATAATGCTGCTACATACTATACGTGGTTTGTTTGATTTGTTGCGTGGCAATGTGACATCAAATATTGGTGGTATGTTTAATCAGCGTAGTGAAACACGCGACCTTCTTATTAAGCAGCATCGTGCTTTATACCAAGCTATTAAAGATGGCAAAGCTGAAGAGGCACGACAATTGTCTAATCAACATATTGAGTATGTGTGTAAAGTGCTAGCTGAAGTAGATGAAGAAGAATCACGCTTACAGCGATCTAAACGCCGAAGAATAATATAAATTATCAATGCCCCATCTCAGTTTGTTTTTTAAGAGGTTATTAAAAAGCTAAATAAATTATTTATGCGACATAGGTTGACGCAAGGATAGGTTATTTTAAAGAAAGCAAAGTGCTTGTCGTATACGTCCTGCGATTAGTGCTCTTTATTTCAAGGACGAAAGAAGGTGACAGTTTATGAATTGGTACATTGAAGTTTTAAAGAAATATGTAGTTTTCACTGGTAGGGCAAGCCGTCAAGAATATTGGTTTTTTGCTTTATTTAATTTTATTATTACTTTGGTTTTGTCATTAATTGATATGATGTTAGGTATAGGGTTAGCTGGTATTTATTCGCTAGCTGTTTTATTACCTAGCATTGCAGTTCTTATTCGTCGTCTTCATGACACTGGGCGAAGTGGTTGGTGGGCGCTTTTAATGCTTATTCCGTTGATTGGTTTAATTGTTCTTATTGTGTTTACTGTCCAAGATAGTCAGCCTGGTAAAAACCAGTTTGGCAATAACCCAAAAGAAATAGCGGTGTTGTAGATTCAAACCTCGCAATTGCGAGGTTTTTTTATGGTCAGGAGTAAAGTGTGTCTAGTTATCAGCAACGTTGGTTGGCTTTGGTTGCAGTAAGTGGTTTTTTAGCGGTAGCTTTAGGTGCTTTTGCTGCCCATGGCTTAAAGCCTTATTTAGATGAGCGAGCGCAGGAGTGGTTTAAGTTAGCAACCACTTACCAAATGTGGCACACCCTAGCTTTGTTAGGTTTAGCAGCAACTTGGATAGAGAAAAACAAAGGGTTTCGCTTAGCCGCTTGGGGTTGGCTGATTGGGGTGCTGCTGTTTGCCGGTTCGCTTTACCTAATGGCAGTTACTGGTAACACCCGTTTAGCGTTTATCACCCCAATTGGCGGCCTTGCTTTGCTTTTGGGTTGGTTAAGTTTATTTGTAGGGGTTGTTCGCAGTCGGGTTAGTTGAAGCTGTTTTTTGCGTTGCGCTGGTTTTGGTGGTTAGGTAGCTTTTTTTACCTACTGGGGTAGTAAAAATACGTGCTTCAACTTCCATAACTGCACTGAAGTTGATTCGGCCATTACCTAAACTTTTGTCAAACTTAGCAAGATCCATTGTTTATTACCTTTAGCATTTGCGTGCTTGTGTGTAAAAGTGTGCTTATTTTTTCTGCAAAGCAGGCGAGCTATAGCTGATTCCTGCCCAGCCACTTTGCATAAAATTGCGGATGTTTTGGTGATCTAAACCTTCAGGGTTTTGTAAAACATCTTGGGTATAAAAATCACCAAAAGCATTTAAAGTAGCCTGTTTGCTTAGCTGGTTAAGCAGGCCAAATGCAAAAATCTTGCATGAGCCATTGTTAGTATTGGCTAGGTTAACTAGATTACCGTTGGTAAAGTGGCTAGGTATAAAAGTGTATTCTGCTTCTATCACTTGCATAACAGCTTTAAAATCAACAGGCCGCTGGTTTAACTGGGCTAAGAGTTCACTCAAAGTCATACAGGTTGCCTTGCATTAGAGAAAGTTAGTATAACAAAGATATTACTTATTTTTAAATTTAAATTGAAGGAAAATGGAATGGTTAGTTTAATTAAATTACCAGTAAAAGCTTTATTGGCTATGTTGCTGGGTGTTTTTTTAATAACGGGGTGCAGTGTTTTAGAGAAGTCAGGCGCATGGGTTAATCCAGAAGTGAAGGTAGCAAGTAGCCGTTTAGTGGGTTTAACTTTAACCAAAGCCTTATTGGAAGTAGAGCTAGATGTTAGCAACCCCAACCGCTATCCCTTGGTGTTGGGTGCGTTAGATTTTCAGCTAGATTTACAAGGTGCAAAAATTCTGGCCGGTCAACAGCTACAGGGTAATAGCTTGGCAGCAGGTAAAACTCAGCAGATTATTTTGCCACTTGAAATTGAGTTTTCTGAATTAAGCAGCTTTGTTACTAACTTAAGTGATTTGAATGCGCTGGCTTATCTGGTGTCTGGTGGTATGAGTTTTGATATTCCAGTTGCTGGCCCGTTAAGAGTGCCTTATGAAACTAAGGGTGAAATTCCCATTCCTCGCATTCCTAAGTTCAGCTTGGCTGGTGTAGAGCAAAAGCGTTTAAGTTTAACGGGTGCTGACCTAGTGGTTAGTGTAGAACTAGACAATCCGAATGCTTTTGATTTGCTAGTGAACCAATTACAGTATTCTTTAAAGCTTAACGGTCATTCAATTACTTCAGGTGGTTTAGCCGACTCAATTAAAGTGGCTGCTGATGGTAAAAGTAAGGTAGATATTCCAGTTAATTTAAGTTTTGGTCTTTCTTCTGTTGGGGTGTTTTATAACCTGTTAAAAACAGGTGGCGACCTTGATTACGAGTTAGATTTAAACTCTGAGCTAGGTAGTAGTTTACCGCTTTTAAGTAGCTTTCCTTTTGATGCTAAGCGCGAAGGTAAAGTGCAACTAAGCAAATAGGAAAAGCTGATAACAGAGTAAACAGGTTAATGTAATTCAACACAGGTAAAACTGATGAGTGATTTTTTATTGGTAGGTGGTGGTGTCGTAGGAATGATGTTAGCCCGAGAGCTAGCTGATGCAGGCGCAGAGGTTACTTTAGTAGAGCGTGGGCAGTGTGGAGAAGAGTCTAGTTGGGCAGGCGGCGGCATTGTTTCTCCTCTTTACCCTTGGCGTTACCCTGTATCCATTACTGCGCTAGCAACCTATGCCCAAGCCTTCTACCCAAAATTCACTCAGCAGTTATTAGAAGAAACAGGCATCGACCCTGAGTTTCGTGAAGATGGTTTGCTCTTGTTGCAAGTAGCAGATGAGCAGGCGGCTTTAGATTGGGCTGCTGAAGAAAAACGTCAGCTTGAACAGGTGGATGCGGCTTTTTTGTATGATAAAGAACCCGATGTGGCGCCAGGTTTTAGCAATGCTTTATGGATGCCTAAGGTGGCTAGCGTTCGTACGCCACGTTTAGCTAAAGCGTTAAGGGCTTCTTTAACGCGTTATAAAAACATTCGCCTGCTAGAAAACACTGAAGTGCAGAGTGTTTTCCATGATGAAGGCGAAGTGTTGGGTGTGCAGGGTAAACAGATGATCTTTTCTGCGCGGCGCACTGTTTTATGTGCTGGCGCTTGGACAGGCAAGTTGTTAGAACAGCTAGATGTGAAAACGGCTATTAAACCTGTGTGCGGCCAGATGATTATGTTTAAAGCGCCACCTGGGTTAATTAACCGAGTGGTATTAATGAAAGGGCGCTATTTAATTCCACGCAAAGATGGCCGTATTTTAGCTGGCTCGACTATGGAATATGTTGGCTTTGATAAACGAACCACCGAAGATGCCTTAGATTCTTTACGTGAAACTGCTTTTCAACTACTACCTAAATTGCGTGACTATGAAGTAGAAAAGCATTGGTCGGGTTTACGTCCTGGTAGTCTCGATGGTATTCCGCTGATGGGCGAAGTACCCAACTATAGAAACCTTTACACCAGTGCAGGGCACTTTCGTAATGGTTTAGTGCTAGCCCCAGCAGCAGCAAGAGGCATGGCCGATTTATTGCTAAAGCGTGAAGCCGTTATTGATATGGCTCCCTATTCTTTTTTAAAAAAAGCTTGATGTTCAGGGCAACAAAAATACTGTTCACCTGCTTTAATGGCACTGCCTTTGGGTAGGTGAACTTTGCACTTTTCACAGCGCACCATCATTTCTGAATCACCTTTAGTTTGGCTGGAATACTTGTCGCCTGGTAGCTGCTGCTTAGCTTGCCAGAATTGCCAAATGCGAAAACCTGCCCAAAACAGCAACACAAAAACGACTAGGCGCACGATTAATAAACTCATTTTTGTTCCTTATTCTTACTGGGTGTTTAATCTATACTTTGATTCTAACAGTTTTTGCATTTTAACCCTCAGCTTTTAGGAGCCTGTCTTGTCTGGCTTACGAATTTACTCTGCCCAAATCAGCTTGCTTGTCGGTGATATTCAAGCAAACACCCAAGCTATTATTCAGTTAGCTAATAGTTTAGCCGCTAATAATCAGGCCGATCTTTTACTGCTTCCTGAACTGACTTTAACGGGTTATCCGCCCGAAGATTTATTACTAAGGCCTGCTTTACAAGGCCGTATAGCAATGGCTTTGCAGCAACTACAAGAAGAAGTGCAGGGTATTAGCTTAATTGTGGGTTATCCACGTGCCAAAAATGGCCAGTTATTTAATACCGCCGGTGTGCTGCATCAAGGCGAATGGGTAGCTGAATACTTTAAGCAGTTGCTTCCCAATGCGCAGGTTTTTGATGAACAGCGTTATTTTACTGCTGGGCAACAAACAGGTGTGGTAGAAATTAATGGCTGCAAGCTTGGCATCTTAATTTGTGAAGACCTTTGGCAGCCAGAACCAGCCGCTGCTGCAGTTGCCGCTGGCGCTGATGTTCTATTGGCTTTGAATGCGTCACCTTGGCACGAAGGCAAGCAGTATGAACGCTTACACCTAGCCCAGCAGCATTGCCAAGCTTTAGCTCGCCCCTTGGTGTATTGCAACCTTGTGGGTGGGCAAGATGAATTGTTGTTTGATGGCGCTTCGTTTGCCTTAAATGCCGCTGGAGAAGTGATTGCTCAAGCCCAAGCCCTAGAAGAAGATGGTTTGCTGGTGAATTTGCAAGCGAGTCAAGAAGGCTGGGATGCAAGTTCAACTGCTAGCAATGCCATTAAAAGCTGGCCAGAAGACCTAGCTTATTTATATGGTGCGCTAGTGTTAGGTTTAAAAAGCTATGTAAATAACAGTGGTTTTAAAGGCGTAGTTTTGGGTATGTCTGGCGGCTTAGATTCTGCCTTGTCTGCAGCGATTGCCGTGGATGCCTTAGGAGCTGACAGGGTAATGGGTGTAATGATGCCCTACCATTACACTGCTGCAATGAGTATTGCCGATGCTGAAGAAGAAGCAAGGCTGTTGGGTATTGAGTATCAGGTTATTCCTATAGCGCCGATGGTCGAGAGTTTTATGGCTGGCTTGGCTGACACCTTTGCCGGAACCAGTAAAGATACTGCTTATAAAGACGTGACCGAAGAAAACCTACAAGCCCGTTGCCGTGGTGTATTGCTTATGGCCTTGTCGAATAAAAAAGGTTTAATGCTGTTAACCACGGGTAATAAAAGCGAATTGGCGGTGGGTTATTGCACCCTTTACGGTGATATGGCCGGTGGTTTTAATGCCATTAAAGACGTGTATAAAACCAAAGCTTTTGAGCTATGCACTTGGCGCAACAGCCAAGGGTATGTGATTCCTCAGCGAGTGATTGACCGCCCACCTTCAGCTGAACTTGCCCCCGACCAAAAAGATGAAGATTCTTTACCGCCCTACCCAGTACTAGACAAACTGCTGCAAGGCTACATAGAAGAAGATTTATCTGCCACAGATTTAATTACCGCAGGCTTTAAGCAAGAGGATGTATTGCGGGTGGTTAAACTGGTGGATATGAATGAATACAAACGCCGCCAAGCTGCCCCAGGTACACGGGTTACGCCTAAAGCTTTTGGTAAAGATAGGCGTTATCCGCTAGTCAACAAATGGCCTGTTTTGTAAAAAATCTAAAGAGTGGCGAGGTTTTCTTACGGCAAAGGCAGGTTACGGCTAATTGCAACTTCAAGTTGTGAGCGAATACTTGGATTAGGTGGAAGCTTTAAATCTTGAAGGTAAGAAAGCTGTTGAAAGACGTATTTTCTGTAGCTACTCCAAGGGTAATCTTTGGGTGTTTCGCACAAGCCTTCACTAACGGGTTTATAAACTAAGTAGTGAAGTGTGTTTTTTAGCCAAAAATCACTTTGTAAAGGTGATGCCTTAAAACGATCCTTCCAAAGCGTGCCGCTAAGTTTTTCTTTCAAGTTTAGGTAGCGCACATAGCGCCGTCCTAGAGCTTGCATTAGCTTAGAAATATCTTCACCACAAGAAGGTTCTAGCACTAGGTATATTTGTTTGGGTAATAATAAATAAGCATGAAGAATACAATTATGTATTAAAGCTTCTTTATTTAACCATTGTAAATATTGTTGGTAGTCTTGATTGTCAGAAAATGCATTTCTTTGATTAATAGCTTGATAATTAATTAAGTGCGGTTGTTGGTCTATTAGTAACCTTTTTGGCCTTGCCACGTCTACACTCCTTGTTTTCATTGCAATACTTAATGTGCAAATAACATGCCATGATTTTTAGTGATATTTTCCTGATAAAGCGGCTCTTCGCATTTAAGGGTGTAGCTGCTTTTTAAACCCACCTGATTCTAACAAGCACCTTGCTATGTAGTTGGTTAAATTTCTAAATCCCAGTGCTATGCCTCGTAAGTGCTCCAGCCTGCCGT
>JAAYGA010000182.1 GCA_012727935.1 Pseudomonadaceae bacterium
ATGCGTAACTGCCTTTCTGATATAGAAAGCTTACTTATCGAATTAGCAGACCTACGGCTAGCCGCCAGATAAAAAGCCAAGACTAAACCCAGTACAACTAAGATGGGCGGCAAATACCAAAGCAGCCAAGTGTCTTTACGCATGGGTGGCTCATAAAGCACATAATCACCAAAACGGTTAACCATAAAATCATAAATTTGGGCGTCGGTTTTGCCTTCTTCTAGCAGCCGATACAACTCTTGGCGCATATCGTAGGCGCTGGGCGAATTAGAATCAGCAATGCTTTGGTTTTCACACTTAGGGCAGCGCAATTTGCCACCCACATCTTTATACCTTGCTTGATAACTGCTATCGGTAAAATCATAAATTTCTATGGCGGCATAGCTGGTTGAAGCAAACAAAACCAGCAATAGCACCATTAACGATTTCTTTGCCATTTCTGCACCTCTGGCATAATGACTTGATCTACCAGTTGCGGAGTAATTACCCCAGCAAGGTGGTAGCGAACAATGCCTTTACTATCAATTAAGAAGGTTTCTGGTGCACCATACACACCTAAATTAAAAGCTAATTCTCGCAAACCATCTTCTTCTACCAATATTTGGGTGTAAGGATTTCCTAACTGGCTTAGGTAGCGAAAAGCTTTAGCTGGTTCATCCTTGTAGTTCAAGCCGACAATGGGTACGCCAGCTTGTGCCATACGAACAATTTCTTCATGTTCGTCATAACAACTAGGACACCAGCTACCCCAAACATTAAGCAGAAAAACTTCACCAATTAAGTCTTCACGCGTAACAAGCAGATTCGGGTTAGTTAGCCTAGGCAAACTAAACTCAGGTAGTGGCTTCCCTATTAGGGCTGACTCTCTAGCAGAAGGATCCATACTTAACCCTTTGTAAAGAAAAATACCCACTAGTAGAAAAACAATTAAAGGAAGAAAAAGTAAAAAGCGCTTCACTTTACACACCTCCTTTATTGATAGCTGTTAGCTGCTCTTGGGCTTTTTTGCTGGAATAACGGCGGTCAGTAATGGCCAGCACACCACCCAAAGCCGCAATTAAAGCGCCCAACCACAACCAACGCACAAAGGGCTTGTAATGTACACGCATTGCCCAAGCATCGGCAGTTAACTCTTCACCCATAGCTACATAGATGTCTTTTAGAAAACCCCACTCTATGGCTACTTGAGTCATAGGCATACCGCGCACAGTGTACAAACGCTTTTCTGGTGTCAGTGTATTAATTAAACGTCCTTTAGGGTTGTGTACTTCAACAATGGCACGGTCAGCAATATAGTTAGGCCCTTCACGGTGAATTAGTTTTTTAAGCGTAAATTGATAGCCTTTAACTTCCACAGGCTGATCAATTTGCATACGCAAATCACGCTCTTCACCATAGTTAGAAACCATAGTCACGCCTAGCACAATAAGTGCTGCACCTAGATGACCAAAGAACATACCTAAACGGCTGCGACTAATGCCCAACCAACCTTTTTTAGTGCGTGAAGCTTCCCACAAATCTCTAAAGCTGGTGGTGAAGATCCATAAAACCAAGGTTAAGCCCAAGGCTACGTACAAGTGCCATTCGCCATCATAAACCCAAGGTAAAACAGCAAAACCTAGTACCAGCGTTATTACGCCGGCTAACCAGATTTTTTTCTTGAGTTTTTGCCACTGCATTTGTTTCCAATCTGTTAAAGGACCCAAGCCCATAAATACGCCTAACAAAAGCATTAAAGGAACAAACAGAGCATTAAAGTAGGGAGGACCAACTGATATTTTACCCGAACCAAGAGCATCTAAAATTAGCGGATAAAGTGTACCTAGCAGCACCATAATGGATGAAATAACCAAGATTAGATTGTTGGCTAACAGCAGAACATCTTTAGATAACAAAGAATAGCTAACTCGGGCTTTTAAGTTGGGCACTCTCAGTGCATAGACTAATAACGATACACCCACGGTCACTGCCAACAAAATAAGTAGGAAGAAACCCCGCTCAGGGTCATTGGCAAAGGCATGCACCGAGTTCAAAACGCCTGAGCGCACTAAGAAAAAGCCCACCAAACTCAGCGAGAAGGTGAAAATAGCCAGTAATAACGTCCAGCTTTTAAATACGCCACGTTTTTCAGTAATGGCTAACGAGTGCA
>JAAYGA010000183.1 GCA_012727935.1 Pseudomonadaceae bacterium
AAAATTACATAAATTTAGTGGAGAGTACTCTATGGCGTGGAATGAGCCAGGTGGCAATGGCAATCAGCACGACCCTTGGGGCAGCGGTGGACGTAAGCCCAATCGCGACTCGGATAAGGGTGACGGCCAGCGACCTAATCAGGGGCCACCTGATTTAGACGAAGCCTTAAAAAAACTGCAAGATAAGGTGACTAATATTTTTGGTGGCGGCAAGGGCGGTAATTCTGGCGGCACTAAACCACCCAGTAAGTTTGGTAGTTATGGCCTAACGGCTTTAGTGGCTGTGTTAGTGACTGCTATTTGGGTTGCGAGCGGTTTCTATTTAGTTGACCAAGCTGAACGCGGTGTGGTGTTACGTTTGGGCAAATACTATGAAACAGTAACCCCAGGTTTGCACTGGAACCCACCGGTTATTGATTCAGTTACTAAGGTTAACGTGACGCGTATTCGTTCGTTTAACCAGCGTGCCACCATGCTAACGCGTGATGAAAACATTGTGCAGGTGAGTATTTCTGTGCAATACGTGATTAGTAACCCAAAAGATTATTTGCTGAATGTTCGTGGGCCTGAACGTACGCTTGAATATGCGTTGGACTCTTCTTTACGTCATGAAGTGGGTACAACCGACTTAATTCAAATCTTAACCGAAGGCCGTGAAATTTTAGCGCAGGGTGTTAACAAGCGTTTGCAAGCCTTTATGGATTATTACGGAGTGGGCTTAACCCTAGAAACGATTAACATTGAAAGCACTTCAGCGCCTGATGAAGTTCAATCTGCTTTTGATGACGTTATTCGTGCTCGAGAAGACCGTGAACGCAGCATTAACCAAGCGCGTACTTATGAAAACTCGGTATTACCCGATGCCGAAGGTCGCGCCGCACGTATTCGCGAAGAAGCCTTAGCCTACCGTGAAGCAGTAACAGCTCGCGCAGAAGGTGAAGCGAACCGCTTCTTAGCTTTGTTAAAAGAATACCGCCAAGCACCTGAAGTAACCCGTGAGCGTTTGTACATTGGTGCGATGCAAGAAATGTTGTCTAATACCAGCAAGGTGTTGGTTGATACCCAAGAAGGCAGTAACAACATGATGTACCTGCCGTTAGACCGCTTAGGCTCGTCTACACCCAATGCCGCCGGTTCACGCCAAGCAACGGCTAGCAACAGTTCAACCGCTGCTAGTCCTAATGCTGATTACGATTTAGATCAGTTAACTGATCGAGTGATTGAGCAAATTCGTGAACGCCAAAACTCCACTACCAGCATCCGTCGGGAGGGTCGCTAATGAACGCTCGCTCTATCGTTGCACTGGCTATTTTGGCGCTTTTGGCTATGTTAGCTAGCAGCAGCCTTTACCTAGTGAATGAAACGCAACGTGCCATTCGCTTACAGTTTGGTGAAGTGGTTGAAACCGACATTAAGCCAGGCTTGCACATTAAAATTCCGGTTTATAACACCGTGCGCTTGTTTGATACACGCCTACAAACCCTTGATGGCAGCCCATCGCGTTACCTAACCGGTGACCGTAAAGGCGTTATTGTTGATTCGTTTGTGCAGTGGAAAATTGTTAACGTTACTCGCTACTATGAAGCAACGGCAGGTGATGAACAGGTTTCAATGCGCCTAATTGCACCTCGCGTAGACGAAAGCCTGCGTAACGAATTTGGCCGCCGCACACTAGGTGAAATTGTTAGCGAACAGCGCGATGAACTAATGAGTCGCCCCATTGAAGAGTTGAATCGTGCGCTGCGTGATTCAATGGGTATCGCCATTCTTGATATTCGTGTGAAGCAAATTGATTTACCTTCAGAAGTGTCTAACTCGGTTTATGAGCGGATGCGTACTGAGCGTCAGCGTGAAGCAAGAGAATACCGTGCCCAAGGCCAAGAGCAGTCTGAGCGTATTCGTGCTGCCGTTGATCGTGGCCGTGAGGTAATTCTGGCGACTGCTGATCGTGATGCCAATATATTGCGTGGTGAAGGCGATGCTGAAGCAACGGCTATTTATGCCCAAGCTTATAACCAAGACCGAGAGCTTTACAGCTTCTTACGCAGTATGGAAGCTTACCGTTCTAGTTTTAATAACAAGCAAGACATTTTAGTGGTTAGCCCGAAGAGCGACTTTTTCCGTTATTTAGATAACTCTAAAGGCAGTAAGTAACTTTTTATAGGGCGCTTTTAAAATGGCCTTTTATTAAAAAGTACTGGGTTCGCCGGGAGCAACACCTCCCGGTTTTTTATGTAAAGCATAAACGTAATAAGGTTGGAGAAGTTTATGAGTAGTGCAGACCGCTGGCTGCTACCTGACGGGATGGATGAGGTATTACCACCTCAGGCTCGTCAAATTGAAAACTTGCGTCGTAAACTGTTAGACCTTTTTCATAGCTGGGGCTATGAGCTAGTTTTACCACCCAAAGTTGAGTTTTTAGAATCACTCTTAGTGGGTGCAGGCCATGACCTAGGTTTGCAAACCTTTAAAGTAACCGACCAACTTAGTGGCCGTATGATGGGTGTTAGCGCCGATGTTACGCCACAAGTAGCAAGAATGGACGCTCACTCAATGCGTTCTGAAGGCACCGCCCGTTTTTGTTATTCAACAGAAATTGTTCGTACTCAACTCGATAACCTATTAGGCTCACGTTCGCCCATTCAAATTGGCGCTGAGTTATTTGGCCAAAATGGTGTCGATAGCGATTTAGAAATTCTCTGCTTAATGCTAGACAGCTTATTATTGGCTGGCGCTAAAAACCTTTGTTTAGACTTAGGGCATGTCAGCATTTATCGGGCATTATTAACCGCCAGTGACTTGCCTGAAGACGCTGAACGTAAGTTGTTTAGCATTTTGCAGCAAAAACGCTTGGATGAACTCGACGATTTTCTAGCACCTTGGCAAGATCAAGCGGCAGTTAAGCTAATTAAAGCTTTATCTACCTTAAATGGTGGCCCAGAAGTGCTTGATGTTGCAGAGCAGGTTTTAGTGGGCGCACCGGCTGCCGTGCATACTGCTTTAGCTGAGTTAAAACAGCTAGTCAGTGCTTTGGCTGAACAGTACCCTAGTTTAAATATTTATCTGGATTTATCAGAATTACGGGGCTTTCATTACCATACGGGCCTAGTGTTTGCGGCTTATGTACCAAGTTTAGGGCAAGCCCTAGCCAAGGGTGGCCGTTACGATGAAATAGGCAAGGTGTTTGGTCGGGCGCGTCCAGCCACGGGTTTTTCAACCGACTTAAAAATGTTGGCTGGTTTGCAACAGGCAAGCCCCGTTAAAGCCCTTATAGCAGCGCCTGCAGCCATGTTACAAGACAAGGCAGGCAGAGCCGTGTTACAAGATTTACGCTCTAAGGGTGAAAGGGTTATTTTGCAAGCAGCAGGTGCTTGTTTGCCAGCAACTTGTAGGCAGCAAATTATTCGCAAAGCTGATCAGTGGGTGATCACAGACCAACTAAGTGTTTGACAAGTCTTGCAGGCTTGTTAACCTTACAAAGTTTGGCTTTTTTAAATTCATTTAAGCTACAGAGATCAAAAAATGGGCAATAACGTTGTCATTTTAGGTACCCAATGGGGTGATGAAGGTAAGGGTAAGGTAGTTGACCTGCTAACAGAAAATGCGAAAGCAGTGGTGCGTTTTCAAGGTGGGCATAACGCAGGCCATACCCTGGTTGTAAATGGTCAAAAAACCGCACTCCACTTGGTTCCTTCTGGCATCCTACGTGAAAATGTTACCTGCGTAATTGGCAATGGTGTGGTGGTTGCACCTGATGCTTTGCTTAGAGAAATTAAAATGCTGGAAGACCGTGGCGTAGAAGTACGCAGCCGTCTAAAGCTTTCAGCTGCTTGCCCACTAATTCTTGATTACCACGTTCGCTTAGACGTTGCACGTGAACAGGCTCGCGGTGAAGACAAAATTGGCACCACTGGCCGTGGCATTGGCCCTGCTTATGAAGACAAGGTTGCCCGCCGTGGTTTACGTTTAGGTGATTTAATGTGCCCTGAACGCTTTGCTGAAAAGCTTAAAGAAGTTTTGGTTTACCACAACTTTGTATTAGAGCACTTTTTTAAAGAAGCGCCGGTTGATTACCAAACACTCTTAGATGAGTGCATGGTCTATGCCGAGCAGCTGCGTCCTATGGTTAGCGACACCATTACCTACCTGCATGATTTGCGTAAGCAGGGTGAAAAGATCATGTTTGAAGGCGCCCAAGGCTCTTTATTAGACATAGACCACGGCACCTACCCTTTTGTTACTAGTTCAAACACTACAGCCGGTGGTGTGGCAACGGGTTCAGGTTTTGGCCCCCGTTATTTAGATTATATTTTAGGTATTACCAAGGCTTACACCACCCGTGTGGGTTCAGGCCCTATGCCGACTGAACTGTTTGATTCAGTGGGTGAACACCT
>JAAYGA010000184.1 GCA_012727935.1 Pseudomonadaceae bacterium
AAATAAGCAGTAAAAACCTTACAGTGCTAACTAATTTTACAGCCCTAAATTAATAGGGCTGTAATTTTTGATACCGACTAGTCTACTTGCAAAATAGGGCTTTTATTTTCTAAATTTGCAGTGGCCAAATTTGCTTTGGCTAAAGCTGCTTTTTCTGCGGGTAAATAATCCCTTAGAGCAAATACTTCATTTAGAATGGATTGCTCTATAAAGTTTTTTTGCGCTGCTTTAGTTGGCACACGCACAATTAGATGCACTTCTTCTGCATCTGGAAACTGTAAGCTAACCCTTGGGTCTACAGCTGGCACTTCTAAACCTAACTGTATTGATACCTTGTGCATGTGGCGGCGTATAACTTCCAAATTATGAGCACAGTGTTTAGATGCAGCAACTAGCAAAGCTTCCTGAGCTGAACGCCAATCATCTTCGCGCATAAACGGCACAGTAAAAACATGCAGCACAAAGTCGTGGGTAAAACTTTCATTAACCACGGGTTCAGAAACAAACAAAGCGTTGGGCAGAACAATCATTCGCCCTGTGCGCTGGTGGGTTATTTTGCCTGGCCCCACCTCTAAAATAGTGGTTACTAGCAGGTTTTGGTCAATTACATCGCCTCTAAAGTCTTTTACTTGAATGCGATCACCTATATCAAATGAACGAGCACCTGTTTTTAATAAACTACCAGTAATGCACATAATTAATTCTTTGGTAGCCACCACAAAAGCAACAGCAATTGCCACCACAGACAGTGCTAGGGTGCGAAGTTCATCACCCCAAATCATAAACAAGCCTAGCAGGGTAAGCAGTAATAACCCGTTACGCGATTGCACCAACCATTTACGCCGCAACTCTACAGAAATAACATGGCGGCGAATGACTCGGCTAATAACCGCTTGCAGTAGCAGCATGGTTACAATTAAAAACAACGTACTAAACAATAATCTTATTAATTCGTGGGACACTGAAAAGTCATTAACCCAACTCAGCGCAGATTCAAACATAGAGACTTTACCTTCCTTAAAGTAGTAGCATTAACACTAGGTTATTGATTAGTTAAGTTTAAGTTACTTGCTAGTCAGCACAAAGCATTAAACCCTTCGTAATGAGGATAAAATGAGTAAAAAACAAAATCTAACCCGTGAAGATTGGGAAAAACGCGCTGCTGAACTAACCTTTCCCAGCCAAGCCTTTATAAATGGCGAGTACGTTGATGCCCTAAGCGGTGCAACCTTTGCTTGTGAAAGCCCGATTGATGGCCGTATTTTAACCCAAGTTGCTAGTTGTGATGCTGCCGATGCAGACTTAGCCGTTAAAGCGGCTCGTACTGCTTTTGAATCGGGTGTGTGGCGCGATTTACCACCGGCAAAACGCAAACAAATATTACTAAAATTTGCAGATTTAATTGCAGCTCACCGTGATGAACTAGCCCTTTTAGAAACCCTAGATATGGGTAAACCCATCCGCTTTTCTAGCAGTGTTGATATAGGTGGCGCCGCCAGAACCCTTAGCTGGACAGCTGAAGCCATTGACAAGGT
Source organism: Pseudomonadaceae bacterium (assembly GCA_012727935.1). Classification (GTDB taxonomy): domain Bacteria; phylum Pseudomonadota; class Gammaproteobacteria; order Pseudomonadales; family Halomonadaceae; genus Marinospirillum. The sequence continues at coordinate 1,536 of JAAYGA010000184.1, forward strand.
TTATGGTGAAATAGCCCCCACCCCAGCCAACCAAATTGGCATGATTACCCGTGAAGCCGTCGGCGTTGTGGTAGCTATTGTACCTTGGAACTTTCCTTTATTAATGGCTAGCTGGAAATTTGCGCCAGCTTTGGCTATGGGCAACTCGGTTATTTTAAAACCGTCTGAAAAATCGCCTTTAACCGCTTTACGGGTTGCAGGTTTAGCCAAAGAAGCCGGTATTCCCGATGGCGTATTCAATGTGTTGCCAGGCTTTGGTCATACGGTTGGCAAAGCTTTAGCCTTACACATGGATGTAGATACCCTTGTCTTCACTGGCTCCACAGCCATTGCCAAACAGCTCATGATTTATGCTGGCGAATCCAACATGAAACGGGTTTGGTTAGAAGCCGGTGGCAAAAGCCCTAATATTGTTTTTGCTGATGCACCCAATTTAGAGAAAGCCGCCGAAGCCGCTGCCCAAGGCATTGCTTTTAATATGGGGCAAGTTTGCACAGCAGGCACGCGCTTGTTAGTTGAAGCCAGCATTAAAGAAGAGTTTGTTGCCCTAGTAAAACAAGCCTTAATAAAATGGCAACCTAGCCACCCCTTAGATCCAAAAACCTTAAATGGCGCAGTGGTTGATAAACAGCAATTAAATAAAGTTTTAAGTTATATCCAAAAAGGCCAGCAAGAAGGCGCTACCTTGGCAGCCGGTGGCGAGCAGCTTTACCAAGAAAGTGGTGGCTATTTTGTACAGCCTACCGTTTTTACTGAAGCTGAAAACACCATGCAAATTGCTGCTGAAGAAATTTTTGGCCCTGTACTAAGCGTATTAACTTTTGATTGCATGGAAGATGCTATCACTAAAGCCAATGCCACTATTTATGGCTTAGCCGCTGCGGTTTGGACTGCCGATTTAAACAAGGCGCATAAAACAGCCAAAGCACTAAGGGCAGGTAGCGTGTGGATTAACAACTACGATGGCGGCGATATGACCGCACCCTTTGGTGGTTACAAGCAATCAGGCAATGGCCGCGATAAGTCTTTGCACGCTTTTGACAAATACACTGAAATAAAAGCAACTTGGTTAAGCTTAGAATAAGGTGTTACACCGATGACTTTACCGGTAATAATTTGTGATGACTCGGCACTTGCTCGTAAACAACTAGCTAAATCCCTACCCGGTGGCTGGGATATTAGCATTACCTTTGCAACTAATGGTCAGGAAGCACTAGAGGCCATTAAACAAGGCAAGGGTGACTTGTTGTTTTTAGACCTTAATATGCCAGTCATGGATGGTTATGAAACACTAGAAGCTATCCGCCGTGAAGACCTAGCTTGTTTAGTGTTAGTAATTTCTGGTGATATTCAGCCCGAAGCAAAAAAGCGCGTTATGGCTTTGGGTGCCTTAGATTTTATTAACAAGCCCATTAACCCTGAACTAGTCACTAATATTTTATTAAGCTACGGCATTATTAGTAATAGCCAACCACAAAGCACTGCTGAACTGGCTCGCTTTGATGACCAACAACCCGATTTAACCGACCTAGTGCAAGAAGTTGTTAACGTTGCTATGGGGCAGGCGGGTAAGCAATTAGGTGAACTTTTAGGTACTTTTGTTCACCTACCCATCCCCAAGGTACACCTTCGGCCTTACCAGCAGCTACCTAGATTAATAGCCACTCAAGCACTAACCTATTCAGGTGTTTCGCAAGGCTTTATTGGCTCGGGCATTGCTGGTGAAGCAATCGTTATCATCAGTACCGACAATCTACCTATCTTAGCCAAGCTTTTACCTGCTAGTCAGCAAGATGTGCATGCAAGTGAATTAGAAATTTTAACCGACTTGTCTGGGCTGTTAGCCGGCGCCTGCCTAAAAGGTATTTCTCAACAACTCGATGTACAGTTTAGTTTGGGTCACCCCATCTTGCTTGGTCAGCACACAAGGCTTCCAAAGCTTTTAGGTGTAAACCAACAGCAACAAGTATTAGCTATCGACCTAGACTATCAACTACCCGATAAAAACATTCAATGTGACTTACTGTTAGTTTTTACCGAAGACTCTTTACCGGCCTTAACTGAACGTCTGGGATGCTTAAATGAATAAGGTAGAACAACAACTTGAATTAGCTGATTTTTACTGGATGATGCAAATGTTGCAAACGGTAGACGTTGGCCTTGTTATTTTAGAAAGGGATTATAGTATTAAGCTGTGGAATGGCTTTATGGAAAACCACAGCGGCATTAATAACAAACAATTAATTAATAAAGAGATTTTTAGTGTTTTCCCAAACCTGCCTCGTGCTTGGGTTGAACGCAAGGTTGAATCAGTCTTTAAACTCGGTAGCCCAGCCTATTCCACTTGGGAACAGCGCCCACATTTGTTCCCTTTTAAAAGCTACCGCCCTTTAACCGGCCATTCCGACCGCATGTACCAAAACATTACCTTTATGCCCTTATTAGGCCCTAACCGCTCTGTCAGCCAAGTATGTTTATTAATTTATGATGTTACCGAAAGCGCAACAAGCAAGATGCAGCTAGAAAAAGCCAACTTACAATTAGAAAAACTAAGCCGTACCGACCGCTTAACAGGCTTAAATAACCGTGGCTATTGGGAAGAATGCTTACAGCAAGAATACCGCCGCAATAAACGCGCCAGTGAAGCTGGCAAGGTAGAAGCTAGCTTAATAATGTTCGATATCGACCACTTTAAACCCGTGAATGATACTTATGGTCACCTAGCCGGTGATCAAGTTATTAAAGCGGTTGCTAACTGCTTAAAAGATACTGCCAGAGACACAGATTTTGCAGGCCGTTACGGCGGTGAGGAGTTTGTCTTATTGCTACCTAACACAGGTGTTGAAGGCGCTTTTGAAGTGGCTGAACGGCTAAGAACAAAAATTCAATCTTTAGTTGTAAAGCACGAAGGTTTAGAACTAAGCGTTACCGTAAGCCTTGGAATTTGCGATTTCACACCCAATTTAGATAGCTTTAATCTTTGGCTAGAAAGAGCCGACCAAGCACTTTATAACTCCAAACACCAAGGCCGTAACCAATCCAGTGTTTGGAGTCAAGAGCTAGAATAACGCTTAAATTACAAAATTCTAGCGCGGAAACTGCGGCCCTTAAGCTTGCCATCATTTAAAATTTGCAAGGCTTGCTTGGCAACTTTGCTTTCCACTGCCACAAAAGAACGGCGGTCGGTTACATGAATCTTGCCGATTTGTTGGCCTGCTAACTGCTGCTTTGCGGTTAATGCACCTAAAATGTCGGTGGGGCGAAGTTTGTCTTTTTTACCACCATCAATAAGCAAAGTTTGCATCGTCGCTTGTTGCGGCTGTTTTTGCAGTGCTTTGTCATCGGGCAAAGCTTCAGGTATTAAGCTTTGCTGTAAATAATCAGCCAAAGCAGCCAAGCGAAACTGCTCTGCGGCGCTGTATAAAGTGCAAGCAATACCCTGCCCACCGGCTCGCCCTGTGCGGCCTATGCGGTGAACGTGAACTTCAGGGTCTAAAGACAGCTGGTAATTAAACACGGCATCCAGTGCGGCAATATCTAAACCACGCGCGGCAACGTCGGTAGCCACCAAAATACTGCTACTTTTGTTAGCAAACTGAATTAAGGTCTGGTCACGGTCTTTTTGTTCCATATCGCCATGCAAAGCTTGGGCGCTAAAACCTAACTTACTTAAACCATCGGCCACGTCTTGGGTTTCTTTGCGCGTTGTACAAAAAACCACGCTCGATTCTGGTGCAAAATGCAATAACAGTAAACGTAATGCTGTAAAACGCTGGGCTTCACTTTCTAGCTTATAAAAATGCTGCTCAATGCTGCTGGCTGAATGGCTAGATTCCACCTTAATTTGCTGTGGGTCTTTTAATAAACGCCCGGCAAGGCTGGTAATTTTTTCAGGAAAGGTGGCACTAAATAACAGGGTTTGGCGCTGTTTAGGCAGCTGTACAACAATGGCATCCAATACTTCCTGAAAGCCCATGTCTAACATACGGTCGGCTTCATCCAACACCAACATGGCGACGTTTTCTAAGTTTAGATTGCCCTTGCGTAGGTGGTCATCCACACGCCCTGGTGTGCCAACAATAATATGTGCGCCGTGTTCTAACGAATTAGCTTGGGGGCCAAAGGGCTGTCCACCACACAGGGTTAGCACTTTAACGTTATGCATCCCGCGGGCTAAACGGCGTATTTCTATGGCCACTTGGTCGGCTAGCTCACGGGTTGGGCAAAGCACTAGGGTTTGAATTCTAAAACGCTCCACCTCAAGCTTTTGCAATAACCCCAAGCCAAAAGCGGCCGTTTTTCCTGAACCTGTTTTTGCTTGGGCGATAACATCTTGCCCTAGCAAAATTTTGGGCAAAGCAGTCGCTTGAATGGGTGTCATTTCATTGTAACCTAGCGTGGTTAGGTTACTTAAAAGTTCAGGCTGTAAAGCAAGGGAAGCAAAAGCGGTAGTGGTCAAGGCAGCACCTAGCATAATGAATAAAAAAGATAAGAAAATTAGAAAAAAAGAAAGACCAGCCTATTTAATATACTGCTTAAATAGGCTGGTCTTTTAGTTTACAGCAATTGCGCCCAAGCTAAAGCAAAAGGGCTAACACAATAAACTTATAGCTGTTGCTCTAGCGCAGGAACGGCTTCGAACAAGTCAGCTACTAGGCCGTAATCAGCCACTTGAAAAATAGGCGCTTCTTCGTCTTTGTTGATAGCAACAATAACTTTAGAATCTTTCATACCTGCCAAGTGCTGAATCGCACCCGAAATACCAGCAGCTATGTAAAGTTCAGGCGCAACAATTTTACCCGTTTGACCCACTTGTAGGTCGTTAGCCACGTAGCCAGCATCAACGGCTGCACGGGTTGCACCCACAGCACCACCTAGCTTGTCGGCTAGCTTGAAGATTAGATCAAACTTCTCGGCACTGCCCACACCACGACCACCAGAAACAACCACTTTAGCAGCAGTAAGTTCAGGACGATCTGAAGCGGCTAGTTCTTCACCAACAAAGCTAGACAAGCCAGCATCAGCAACTTCAGCCAGTGCTTCAATGCTTGCTGAGCCAGTGTTTGCAACAGCATCAAATGAAGTACCACGTACAGTGATTACTTTAATAGTATCTTCACTTTGTACGGTAGCAATGGCATTACCGGCGTAGATAGGACGCTTGAAAGTATCGGCGCTTTCTACCGAGATAATTTCAGAGATTTGTTCAACATCTAACAAAGCCGCAAGGCGTGGCATAAAGTTTTTACCATTGCCCGTTGCGCCCGTTAAAATGTGGCTGTAGTTCTTACCTAGGGTTGCCACTAAAGCCGCGGTGTTTTCTGCTAATTGATTAGCATAAACAGCGTTGTCTGCAACGATAACTTTGCTTACGCCTTCTAACTTAGCGCCCGCTTCAGCCGCTGCTTGGCAAGCCGCGCCAGCAACTAACAGGTGAATATCACCACCAATGGCTTTAGCCGCCGCCACTACGCTAGCAGTTACAGGGGCTAGATCAGAATTATGATGATCAGCAATCACTAAAATGCTCATTAGACCACCTTCGCTTCATTTTTCAGTTTATCAACCAGCTCTTCAACGCTGCCCACTTTAATACCAGCAGAACGCTCTGCAGGCGGCTCTACTTTCAAAGTTTTCACTTTAGAAGCAGTGTCTACACCGTAATCAGCTGGCGTTTTAACATCCATTGGCTTCTTTTTAGCTTTCATTATGTCTGGAAGCTTAGCGTAGCGAGGCTCATTCAAACGCAAGTCAGCACTAATAACTGCTGGCAAGTTAATTTGAATGGTTTGCATACCACCATCAATTTCACGGTTAACCGTTGCTTTACCGTTTTCAACAACCAACCCAGAAGCAAAAGCACCCTGAGAGAAACCAGCCAATGCAGCAAGCATTTGTGTGGTTTGGTTATTATCAGTATCAATCGACTGCTTACCCATTAGAATAATCTGCGGCTGTTCTTCTTCAGCAACTTTAGCCAAAATTTTGGCAACGGCTAAAGAACTTAACTGCTCGTCAGTTTCAATAAGAATACCGCGATCAGCACCCAGCGCCATAGCAGTACGCAGCTGTTCTTGGGCAGTTTTAGGGCCAATAGAAACAGCGATAACTTCAGTAGCTATGCCTTTTTCTTTTAAGCGAACCGCTTCTTCTACCGCAATTTCACAGAAGGGGTTCATCGACATTTTGACGTTGGTCAGGTCTACACCTGATTGGTCAGCTTTAACACGAACTTTGACGTTGTAATCAACGACACGTTTGACAGCGACAAGAACCTTCATAGATTCTCCGTTTTCTCAGTGGTTGAACCGACAGGCCAAAGGTTTGGCCTGCTACATAAAAAATTTTGACTTACTAAATGACTTATAAAAACAACTAAGCCTCTTAAACAACAAGTAAATAATGACTGCAATGAAGCTTTCAGTCAAACTTGATCTTAAACTGACGAGTCACATTTTTATGACTATAATGCCAGCTTTTAGGATTACCCTGCTGCTGCTTAATTTTACAGCACACACTTTACACTTTATTTGCTTAGGATAGGTGCTTGTTAAGCTGTTTATTTTAACCAGTCCTTGACCAAAAGCAAACGACCGTTTTAAATACACTCTATCCGAGTGTAAAAAAGATAACAAGCCTGAGGAGACAAGCTATGGAACGCGATTCTATGGAGTTTGATGTACTAATTGTAGGTGCTGGCGTTGCCGGTCTATCTGCAGCCATTCGTTTAAAACAACAAGCCAACGAAGCAGGCCAAGAGCTAGAAGTGTGTGTTGTTGAAAAAGGTGCTGAAGTTGGTGCGCATATTTTATCGGGTGCCGTTATTGAAGCCCGCGCCCTTGATGAATTAATTCCTAACTGGAAAGAATTAGGCGCACCCGTAAAAACCTTAGTCACTGAAGACCAAGTTTTTTTACTACGCAATGAAAAATCGGGCATTAAATTACCTAATATTGCCGTACCTAAAACCATGCACAATGCGGGTAAAAACTACATTATTAGCCTAGCTAACCTAACACGCTGGTTAGGTGAACAAGCTGAGGCGCTTGAGGTTAACGTTTTCCCTGGTTTCCCTGCTGCCAGCATTATTTATGGTGAAAAAGGCGAAGTTCAGGGCGTTATTACTGGCGATATGGGCATTAGCGCCAAAGGTGAGCAAAAAGACAGCTTCACCCCAGGTATGGAACTAAAAGCCAAATACACCCTTTTTGCTGAAGGCGTACACGGCCATTTAGGTAAAGAGCTGATTGCCCATTACAAGCTAGCCGAAGGCAAAGATGCCCAGCATTACGGTATCGGCATTAAAGAATTGTGGGAAATTGATCCTGCCAAACACAAGCCAGGCTTAGTCGTTCACGGTTCTGGCTGGCCTTTACCTAAAGATGCAGGTGGTGGTTTCTTCTTATATCACGATGAAAACAACCAAGTCGAAGTCGGTTTAATTATTGACCTCTCCTACTCCAACACCTATTTGTCACCCTTTGACGAATTTCAACGCTTAAAGCACCACCCCGTTCTAAAGCAATATTTAGAAGGCGGTAAGCGCATTGCCTACGGTGCTCGTGCCATTACTAAGGGTGGTTTTAACTGCCTACCTAAAATGACCTTCCCAGGCGGCCTATTAATTGGCTGTAACGCTGGTACGTTAAACTTTGCCAAAATCAAAGGCGTTCACACTGCCATGAAATCGGGCATGTTGGCTGCTGAAAGCGTATTTGAAGCCATTAAAGGCGGCGATGAAGGTGGTAATGAATTAACTAGCCACACAGAAAAATGGGATGCTAGCTGGGCGAATGCCGAACTTAAAAGCACCCGTAATTTTGGTCCTGCTATGCACAAGTACGGTACTTTCTTGGGTGGTACATTTAACTTTATCGACCAAAATATTTTTGGCGGCAAGTTGCCTATTACCCTGCACGACACTACGCCTGACTACGCCATGCTAAAGCCTGCTAGCGAGTGCCAGAAAATTGAATACCCTAAGCCCGATGGCATTTTAAGCTTCGATAAACTCTCTTCTGTTTATTTATCTAGCGCCATTCACGAAGAAGACCAGCCAGTGCATTTGCGCTTAGCTGACCCAGATTTGCCACTGCGCGACAACCTACCTATGTACGATGAACCCGCGCAGCGTTATTGCCCAGCTGGCGTATACGAAATTGTAGAAGATGAACCGGGCAAGCCTAAGTTCCAGATTAACTTTTCTAACTGTGTCCACTGTAAAACCTGTGACATTAAAGACCCAGCACAGAATATTACTTGGGTAACACCTGAAGGTGGTGGCGGTCCTAACTACCCTAATATGTAATGCTTTAGTTTTTTAGCTGTAAAAAAAGGAGGCCTAAGCCTCCTTTTTATTTCTTATTCATTAGTTCATGTAACGGCAAAGGTAAGCACTTTGCTCTTCTACTTTAACTTGAAAAGAGCTATTGGCTGGCACGTTAAAGCTTTGTCCTTTATTAAAAGTACGCAAAGCAGGGTCGCCAGGCAACTGCACTTGCAAACTACCAGAAACCACCGTCATTTCTTCATCTTTCGATGTAGAAAACTCATACTCACCGGCATCCATAACACCTACTGTAAGTGGGCCTTCATTGTTAGTTAAGGCAATGGATTTCACTTGACCATCAAAATATTCGTTTACCTGTAACATGCTAGTATCTCCGTCGATGTTTTATTAGCCTTGAACACTTTCTTAGGCACTATACTGGTGAACACGCAAAATAGGCAACTCTATACAACTTTGGCCTGAATAAGGGTTAAGGGCAATATTCAGATTTTTAGGACAAACTCTAAATGCTATGATGGCTATTCCTAACCTAGTTGCTTTAGCACTGCTTAGCCCCGTGGTATTTAAGTTGACCCGAGATTATTTTAATGAACCAAGAAGTTGAAGTAAGTGGTACACGCCTTAACAAGTACATCAGTGAAACAGGTTTATGTTCGCGCAGGGAAGCCGACACTCTAATCGAAGAAGGTAGAGTGAAAGTAAACGGTAAAGTAGCGGATATGGGGTTGCGTGTCAGCGATGCAGATTTTATAGCGGTGGGGGGCAAGCCGTTAAAAGCCAAACCTGCCCCTGTTTATCTGGTGTATAACAAGCCAGTTGGTATTACTTGCACGACCGACCCTGAAGTACCCGAAAACATTGTTAGCGCAGTGAACTACAGAAAAGGGCGTATTTTTCCTATAGGGCGGTTAGATAAACCGTCCGAGGGTTTAATTCTACTCACCAATGATGGCGATATCGTTAACAAAATTCTGCGTGCTGGCAATGCCCACGATAAAGAGTACATAGTTTCAGTTGATAAACCCTTTGATGCAGAATTTGTACGTCGCATGTCGGCTGGTATCCCTATTTTGGGTACGGTTACCAAGCCTTGCAAGCTGCGCCAGCTTTCACCCACTAGTTTTAATATCATTCTGCACCAAGGTTTAAACCGCCAAATTCGGCGCATGACCGAATACCTAGGCTATAACGTGACTCGCCTTAAACGGGTGCGAATTATGAATATTAGTCTGGGTAGTTTAAAAGTGGGGCAGTGGCGGTTATTGAATCAGCAAGAGCTGGCTATTATTAGCAGCATGTTGGCTGAATCTAGTTCAACCACCGACACAGAACCTCAAAAGAAAAAGCGTTTTAAGCGACCAGATACGACTAAAGTAGATAAGTCTGCCACCCCTAAAAACAGACCGCCTAAAGGACCTAAAGCACCTTTTAATAAAAGCAAAACCGACAGCAAACCCTCAAATGGTAAGCGTTCAGGTAAAAAGCTAGTAGGAAAGAAAAAGGGTTCTGGTGGCAAAAGCATCAAGAGACCCTAGTTTTAAAGAAATGCTGGTATAATCCTGCCCTTTGGCTTGCCATGAAAAAATAATAACAAGATCGCTAGTGCAAGGTTAATTAAGTCCTTAAGCGAGATTGAACTATGTCTGATGCAACAAGAATTCATTGCCCTATATTACGCAAACGAGTAATGACGGCAGAAGAAGCAGCTGAATTAATTCCAGCTGGTTCAAACGTAGGTATGAGTGGTTTTACCGGCGCAGGCTACCCTAAAGCTGTTCCCAAGGCTTTAGCTGAACGTATTCGCAAACACAATGCACAAGAAGGCAGTAAGCCTTTTCGCATTAACGTTTGGACAGGCGCTTCCACAGCTCCAGAATTAGATGGCACGCTAGCTGAAGTGGATGGCATAG
>JAAYGA010000185.1 GCA_012727935.1 Pseudomonadaceae bacterium
ATCTGTTCTGACCTAATGCTAGATTTGCATCCGACTTCCTTCAGACAGACTCCTCGCGGAGCTGCCCTTGCCATTCGCTAGTAGTTAACATCTAATAACGATCATAAATCGCTAAGGATGGTGACCTTCCTACAGAGGGCTTCCACTTCATTAGCTCATGCCCATGCTGGGCGTACACAAGCTGCTCAAGCTTTGGACGGAGCGAGCTGCGCTGCTTAGCGTTAACTTTCACAAGGAGATCTCACATTGAAGTGGGCATTTATAGACTATGAAAATATAGGTTGTCTAAGTAAGATCGACCTTTCTTCTTATAGCAAGGTGGTTTTATTTCTTGGCGCAAAGCAACCCAAAGTAGACCTCGGCGATAAAAAATACGACTCGCCCATTGAACTAGTTCTCGTTCAATTGAAAGCGACTCAGTCAAATAATCTAGATTTTCACCTTTCATACTACCTAGGTAAGTACGGTACCGAAGCACCTTCAAACGTTTCGTTTGAAATAATTAGCAACGATAAGGGGTTTTCTCCTCTTATCGCGCATATAAAGACTAACGGTCGGTCTTGCAAACAAGTCAAGGTAGCTACTGCTCCAACTACAAAGAGCAAACTAATAATTTCATTGACATCTAAACCGAAAGACAAGCGGCCGAAAAAAGTATCTAGCCTTCGGAACCATATAGCTGCGCATATGGCGGTTAAGGGTAATGAAATAGCAATACAAAATTACTTTAATCAGCTTGTTAATGAGAAGCTCATTAAAGTTTCCGGTGATGACGTTGAATACAAAAGTTAATAAGGCGCACAAGCTGCGCCGCTTTGCTTGGCGTTAAATGTCATTTCAAACTAAGGAGCGTCAATGAGCCAACTAGAAGAAACACAAGAATCTCTATCTCGGATGCAGGTATTTGACCCGAAGAACCTTGCCAGAGAAGAAGAGCTTGGAAGAAATTTTGATTTTTCAGCGATAGTTGCGCCTGCGGCTAAACTAATACGGCTTTATAACCAACTTGGACTCTCAACTCTTGACGATTTCCCTGATCAAATATTGGTACAAATAAAGCAGCAAGCTGATGCTGATTTTAATCGTTTTCAACAGGTTTTAGATTTCGACCCTACCACAGTTCAAAATCAAAACCCTACTCAACCTAGAGATCAACTTATTCAGCAAGTTACGGATGCTTACGATCCAGCCTTTCAAAAGTTATTTCCACTCATTTCCTATGGAACCAGCAAATCTGTTGATTTTCAGAGAATGGAAAATGAAGCTAGGGCAATGCTTCAAAACGTTAAAGACGAAGCGGGTGAAATTACTAATCAGCTCACGGAACATCAAGAACAGGCTCAAGGAGTGCTGGCTGATGTAAGGAGGGTTGCTGCTGAGCAAGGGGTGTCTCAGCAGGCCATATATTTCAAAGATGAAGCTGAGGCACATGAGGCACTTGCTGAAACATGGCGTAACCGAACCATGAAACTTGCGTGGGGACTAGGAGCTTACGCCGTTTTTAGCATATTTTTTCACAAATTGCCGTGGTTAAAACAGGAAGATACTATTCAATCTATTCAACTTATAACAAGCAAGATTCTAATTTTTGGCGTTATCTCCTATATGCTATTTCTTTCTGCCAAAAATTTTCTATCACACAAACACAGTGCTATCGTTAATAAGCATAGGCAGAATGCGCTCATGACTTATACGGCAATAACGGATTCAGCTGCAACCGAAGAAAGCAAAGATATAGTTCTCAACCATGCGTCGGCTTGTATTTTCTCACCACAAGATACGGGCTTTATTAAGTCTGAGTCGTCATCTTCTGGTAATACAAGATCAGTAGTAGAGTTGCTCCCAAAAACTGCTGTAAGGCTCGATAGCCAGTGATATTCAACAAGGCCATTAAATTCGCTCCCTACAGTCACCGGACGCTCGCAAGCTCGCGACGTTAAGGCGGCCGAAGATTTGAGTATGCAAATATGCAACTGGCATTAGTAAATGATAAAAAAGTAGAGGCCTTTTCAGGAGGCAGAGGAAATTGCCCCATTTGTGGTGCTGAGACTATCGCCAAATGTGGGCCACGAATGATGCATCACTGGGCTCACCACAGACTCAGAGATTGTGATCCTTGGTGGGAAAATGAAACTGCATGGCACCGGGAATGGAAAAACAAGTTTCCATTAGAATGTCGAGA
>JAAYGA010000186.1 GCA_012727935.1 Pseudomonadaceae bacterium
CCATTTCTTTCTAGGCGCAAGCCTCCTAGGTTATTGCTGGCTATTAATTTTTTTGGCTTGGCAAATGCAGCAAATGCCCAGCTTTAACCAGCCCAGCAGCCACAGTCGTTTTATTGAAGGTGAAATTACTCAAACCCATGCCAATGCCCTAGCGTTAAACCGGTTGCGCCTTAATTGGTATGTGAAGGATGACCAAGGTAAAGCTTTAGCTATGCCCCAACAAGGTGAAACTTGGCAACTAGAGGTTAAAGTTAGGCCATTGCATAGCTTACAAAACTTTGGCCAAACCGATTCAACGGGCAGTAAGCTTGCCGCAGGGCAGTTAGCAGCCGGTTACCTTGACCGCGATGCCCACGTAAAGAAAATAAAAGATGCCAGCCCAGTTAACCGATGGCGTAACCGTTTAATTAACCAGCTAGAACAGCAACCAGTAGAAGTACAAAGGGGTTGGCGGTTTTTACTGGCTTTGGGTTTGGGGGCCAAAAGTGCTTTAACCGCCGATGATTGGCAGTTATTACAACGCACTGGAACGCTGCATTTGTGGGTGGTGTCGGGTTTGCACCTAGGTTTATTGGCCGGTTTAGTCTTGTGGTTGGCTCGTCTTTTTAACTGGCCACAATTCTTTTCTTTGCCCTTGGCGGCGGCAGCAGCTTTAGGTTATGCCCAACTAGCAGGCTGGGGCTTGGCGGCAGAAAGGTCGGCGCTGATGCTAATTCTGGGTTTGTTGTTGCTTAGTGGCTGGCGCAAGCTGGGTACTTGGCTGGCATTTAGCCTTGCCTTACTAATCTTATTGCTTGCCAACCCTTTAATTGTATTAAGTAAGGGATTTTGGCTGTCTTTTGGTGCGGTGGCAGTGTTAATCGGCGGTTTTTATGGCCGTGCTGTCAGTCATCCGCTTATTAGCTTATTGAAAGTGCAGCTGCTATTGCTGCTGGCGTTCAGTCCTTTATTAGTGCTGCAAGGCGCTTGGTTTAACCCTTGGTCTTTGCTAATTAATCTAGTGCTGGTGCCCTTGGTGGGTTTGGTGTTATTACCTGCCAGTTTAATTGCCTTGGCCTTAACTAGCCTAGGTATCTACCTGCCATTAGAACTGTTAGCCCTTGCCTTTAACCTGCTTGCCGAGGGTTTAGATTTTACTGCACAACTAAAACAACCCTTGCTACAACAACCCATTTACCTTGCTTTAGGCTTATTAGCCCTGTTACCTGCGGGTATTCCCCTTCGGCATTTTGCTTGGCTGGGCTTACTACTGGCTTTATTACCAGTGGTTCCAGAAAAGCTTCCAGAAAGCCCCACTTACCAGCAGCAAAACCAACCAAAACTACCCAGTCAAACAGTGCAATGGCAGGTGAAGGTGTTGGATGTAGGGCAGGGTACGGCAGTGTTAGTGCAAAGCCAGTATCAGGGTAAAAACTATAATTTACTTTACGATACGGGCAGAAGCTTTAGTTCGGGTTGGGCGGCTGTGGTGCCGGCCTTAATGCCTTGGTTAACGCCCAAGTTAGCACCAGAAGGCATAAATCAGCTGGTGATTAGTCACGATGATCAAGACCATTCGGGTGGTTTGCCTGCCATTAAAAAACACTGGGCAATTCAACAAGAATACAGCGCCCAAGCAGGCAATTGTTACGCAGGGCAAACTTGGCAGCTAGGCAGATTAGAAGTGATTGCACTTTGGCCGCCCCAGCCCTTGGCTAGTCATGCACGGGCTAATAATGAAGATTCTTGTGTGGTGTTAATTAAAGCCCCCGAACAAAACGGCACCATCACTAGCCTTTTGCTAACCGGCGATGCTGGCCTTTCTGAAGAGGCTTTTTTTAGCCAAGCCTTGCCAGAACTCTTAACTAACCAGCAGGGTGTAGTGCAGCCTTTAACTTTATTAATTACTGGCCATCACGGCAGTAAAACTTCAACAGGCTTGCCTTTAATGCAGGCCACTTTGCCACACTGGGCTGTTCATACTAACGGCTGGCGTAATAGTTATGGGCACCCACATACCAGTGTGGTGCAACGCTTAAGGCAGTTTGAAGTCAACCAACTCAGTACTGCTGCCCACGGGGCAGTGCATTTTGATATGGCCAGTGGCAAAGTGAAATATAAAAACCAAAAGCCACCACTTTGGTATGGCATGGGCTATAAGCCTTAAATTTAAAATACCTCAAATTCAATGTCAGTGTTTAACAATAGGTTTTGGCTTTGTTGCGACCTAAGCTGCTAAAATGCCGCCTTCTATTTCACTAGGAATGATCATGTGTTAGCAATTCTTTATGCCGGTGGTTGGTTAATGCTGCCTTTGTTACTAAGTTCAGTGCTGGCGCTGGCTATCGTGTTAGAGCGCCTTTGGGCTTTGCGAACCAGCCACGCTGTACCTCAAGCCTTGCAACGCCTGCAAGCCGCCGGAAAAAGCAAAGAGGCAATCCAAGCCGCTGGCGCACACGAGGTGCATCGGCTTGAAAAATACCTTAGCCCTTTGGGCACCATTGCCAGCATTACCCCCCTGTTAGGTTTATTAGGAACCGTGGTGGGTATGATTGATGTATTTCAGCAGTTAGACTTAGCTGCTGGCAATGCCC
>JAAYGA010000187.1 GCA_012727935.1 Pseudomonadaceae bacterium
CGGCAAGCCAATAAGGCAAGCTGAGCAGATAGACAGCAGGAACTGGAACAGGGTCTTCATAGATACCTCCACGGTTATAGTTACAGTATAATCCATTTCTAACATGACGCGGCTAGAGCTCTCGGGCTCGTGGATGGTTGTTTTAACAACTTGGTTAAGCCGAGGTAAGGCGTACAGAATTGCCGCAGTTCTAAGTCTGCCTCGGTTTTGCTAGAGAATTTAATGTCTTCAAATAAGCCTTTATGGTATCGAAGCCGTGGTTATCTGCACTTCGACTTGCCTGTCAGTTTTAAAAAAGCACGAAATCTTGTAACTAATCCTGAGTTGGTTTCAAAATATGCATTTTTCCCTCTAATTAATTATGCTGTTGAATCTAAAAAAATTAGCAAGGATAAAATAACTCGTAAAATTGACATAGCAGTAAAAGAACGTCCAATTGCTTATTCAGCGCATATGGATAGTCATATATATGCTTTTTATGCCAGCTTGCTAAGTAGGAAATATGAAGCACAGCTAGAATTGGCAGGCTTAACAGACTGCATTCTTGCCTTTAGAGGGCTAGGTAAAAGTAATATCGATTTTGCATTTGAAGCTTTTGAGCAAATTAAAGCCATGGGTGAATGTAGTGCGGTTGCATTAGACTTTTCTAAGTTTTTTGACACCCTAGATCACTCAATACTTAAACAAAGCTGGGCTAGCTTATTAGGGGAAACAATCCTTCCTCTTGATCACTTTAAGGTTTTTAAGTCGATTACTCAGTTCTCACAAGTCAATAAAGTTGAACTGTATAAAGAGTTTAATATATCCACTAATAACCCTAAAAACGGTCGAAACAGGGTTTGTACTGCACAAGAATTTCGTGATGTGGTTAGAAATAAAAATCTAATTAAAACAAATAGAAACACGTTTGGAATACCTCAAGGTTCTCCTATTAGTGCTTTGCTCTCAAATATATACATGTTCGAATTCGACACTGAAATGAAAAGATACATGGATATTCATGGCGGGAAATATTATCGATATTGCGATGACATGTTATTCATTGTTCCTGCACCGCTCAGAGACAGGGTAGCCGGGTATGCCCAAGAAAGAGTTAAGGGGCTAAAGGTTTCTATAAACCCTGCGAAAACAGAATTAAGAACCTTCACTTGTTAAAATGGTGTCCTTGCTTCCGATCAAATGCTCCAGTATTTGGGCTTTATGTTTGATGGTGAAAATGTATATATTCGTTCGTCTTCATTAGCGAGATATTCAGAAAAAATGAGACGGGGTGTTCGTTTAGCTAAGAAAACAATGGAAAAGTATAACGCAATTCGAGTATCTAAAGGTTTACCAGAAAAGGAGTTATACAGGCGTAAGCTATACAGCAGATATACTCATTTAGGAGGTCGGAATTTTGTTACTTATGGTTTGAGAGCAGCAGATAAAATGCAAAGCAAAACTATAAAGCGTCAACTGAAGCCGCTTTGGCGCAGATTTCATGAAGAGCTTGACAAAGAAACATAGCAAATTGATAAGGCTCTTGAAGTATTTGCATAGCCTGGAAGGCTAGTAATCGTTAATACTATCCGCATATGTATAAAACGTGACTAAAAAACAATGAAGCAGATAAACGTTTCAAGATACCTTCCTTTTCCTGCGTGGCACAGAAGCTTTTACCTGACCTTGTAAGCCCTCAAATCTAATACTACCGACTTGATTAACTAGCAGGTTCAGGCCATCCAGCATAGGCATCATAAATTGGTTGTAGCTCATACGCTTTTCAGCAATAGCTTCTAATTGAGACTCCCAGTGCGCGGTCATATCCGGTCGTGCCATCATTTCTGGCAATGACAAAATCAAGCTACGGCCCACTGTCGTTGCATGGATTTCTTTGCCCTGTTTTATCAGAAAGCCACGTTTAAATAGCAACTCAATAATGCCTGCGCGCGTGGCTTCTGTGCCCAAGCCGTCGGTGTCCCTAAGTACTTTTTTGATTTCAGGGTCGGCGACATAGCGAGCAATACCGGTCATGGCCGCCAGCAAGGTGGCATCAGTGAAGTGTTTGGGTGGGCTGGTTTGCTTTTCATCCAGACGACCATCAGTGCAAAGCACGCTTTCGCCTTTGACGACCTTGGGTAGTTGTATTGCAGAGAACTCTGCGTCTTCAGCGTCTGCTTTGCGTTCGGGTAGCAGCGTTTTCCAGCCCTTGTGCACGACTTCCTTTTGCCGACTGATAAATAAGCCGCCAGCAACTTCGCTATCAATTTGTTTCTCTTGGTAGGTAAAGGGTGGGTAAAACTGCATCAGATATTGTCGAGCGACTAACTCATAAATTTTTTGCTCATCGGCAGCTAAGCGACTGGCATCAATTGCACGGCTCGTTGGGATAATCGCGTGGTGAGCACCCACTTTGGCGTCATCCCATGCTTTAGACTTCAAGGATAAGTCAGCATGCTGCACAGCTTTATCGAGTGAAGGGCTGGTTTTTGCAATGGCCTGAGTCACAGAGCCCTTTTCGCTATAGTGACCTTTGGGTAAGTAACGGCAATCTGAGCGTGGATAGGTAATTAACTTGTGCGTTTCGTAGAGTTGCTGACAAATATCTAGGGTTTTTTGTGCGTTGAAATTAAAGCGTTTCGATGCGTCGATCTGCAATGAGGATAAGTTATAGGGCAGAGGTGCCGCTTGTTTCTTCACGCTTTCATTGACGGAAAGCACGTGTCCGGTTTGGTTAGTCACTTTTCGTAATACGGTTTCGGCTAACTTTTTTAATAATACGCGGCTATCTTCATCCATATACG
>JAAYGA010000188.1 GCA_012727935.1 Pseudomonadaceae bacterium
ATGCAGGGCTGGCAATAAAGGATTGCCAACGTTTTCAAGCTTAGGTGTTAACGTAAAAATAAGTGCTTCGCCTTGGTCTTCAGCCTGCACACCTATTAGCTGTGCATAGGGAATGCGTTCTAACCAAGCATTCACCGCTTGGGCTGGTAGGTGTTCGCCTAGTTTGCCAGGCTGCAAGTCACTTTCATTCATACTTTTTTCTCCTCAACCCGACCAAAAATATGCTCTGCAAAACCCTTGGGCGTACGCTCTGCACCCAAACGCATAAACGTACCTGTTCCCTTGGCAATGGGCTTGTCTTCGTCTTGCCAAATTAAGCCTTCAGTAAATACAATTTGTTTGGCAAGGTGGGTTACTTGAGCACGGCAATAAATTTTTTTACCCACTTTGGCTGCGCGGTAATGGTCTAGGCGTAAATCGACCGTTGGGCAAACTTCAGGTTCAGGCAAGGCGATAACCGCAGCAGAACCACAGGCACTGTCCATTAACACACTCAGCACACCACCATGAATTAGGCCTTCCTGCGCATTACCTAAAAAGCGTTCTTCGCCTTCAATGGAAAGCACTAGGTAGGTTTCACAAACAAACTCAACTTGCATATTAAGCTGTTTGCAATGGGGAATTAAGCTCATAAAGCGGCTTATTCCTTGTTTACGTTGATCATTAGTCATTTTTACCAACCAGTCTTTGCACTAGAAGTGCAGCTATTGATTAAATAGAAGGAATGCATTGTACAAGCTTGAATTTTATTAGGTAAAATAATAAGCAGAAGCTAAATTAGTCTAGGAGGTTTAAATGATTTTTCCAGCACGTTATGCACGTTATGTATTTTCTACCATCATGTCGGCTTACATGGTTACTATAATGACCTGCGTAATAACCTTAGTAAATACTGGCTATGAAGGCAATTTCTTTGCTCGTTGGTTTCATGCATTTTACATTGCTTGGCCGATTGCTTTTGTGCTTATTTTAATTGGTGCGCCTCGTTTACAGTCCTTTGCAGCGCGTTTAATTAAAAAACCTGCCCCCGTTACTGCTGAAAAAGAATAAAAAAACCGCCTACTCCAAAAAGTAGGCGGTTTACTTGTTACAGAAACAATTTTAGCTAAAAACTACCAGCCAGTTATTTCTTTTAGAGCACTGCCGATATCAGCTAAAGAACGCACAGTTTTAACACCAGCGTCTTCTAGTGCAGCAAATTTTTCATCTGCAGTACCCTGACCACCAGAGATAATCGCACCAGCGTGACCCATGCGCTTACCAGGAGGCGCTGTAACGCCCGCAATGTAAGATACAACAGGCTTAGTTACGTTAGCTTTGATGTAAGCAGCCGCTTCTTCTTCAGCAGAACCACCAATTTCACCGATCATTACAATCGCTTCAGTTTTAGGGTCTTCTTGGAAAAGCTTAAGAATGTCAATAAAGCTTGAACCCGGAATAGGGTCGCCACCAATACCAACACAAGTAGACTGACCAAAACCGTAGTCGGTCGTCTGCTTAACTGCTTCATAAGTAAGCGTACCAGAACGCGATACGATACCTACTTTACCAGGCAGGTGAATTTGCGCAGGCATAATACCGATCTTGCACTCGCCGGGGGTGATAACACCTGGGCAGTTAGGACCAATAAGAACAACGCCTAGCTCATCACACTTAACTTTACACTCAAGCATGTCTAAAGTAGGGATGCCTTCGGTAATCGCTACAATTAGCTTAATACCAGCGTTAGCAGCTTCTAAGATAGAATCTTTACAGAAAGGCGCTGGAACGTAGATAACAGAAGCATCAGCGCCTGTTGCTTCGTAAGCTTCTTTTACAGTGTTAAAAACAGGCAGACCTAGGTGCGTTGTGCCACCCTTGCCTGGTGTTACACCGCCAACCATTTTAGTACCGTAAGCAATGGCTTGTTCAGAGTGGAAAGTACCTTGACCACCTGTGAAACCTTGACAGATTACTTTGGTATCTTTATTAATTAATACGCTCATTATTTGCCCTCCGCCGCTTTAACAACTTGCTGAGCTGCATCCGTTAGGCTGGTGGCCGCGATGATGTTTAGACCGCTTTCAGCCAGTTTCTTGGAACCCAGTTCTGCGTTGTTGCCTTCAAGGCGGACAACTACAGGTACTTTAACGCCAACCTGTTCAACAGCACCAATAATACCTTCAGCAATCATGTCGCAACGTACAATACCGCCAAAGATGTTTACTAGAACTGCTTTAACATTGTCATCAGAAAGAATGATTTTGAATGCTTCTGCAACGCGTTCTTTAGTAGCACCGCCACCTACGTCTAGGAAGTTAGCAGGCTGACCACCGTGAATACTAACGATATCCATAGTACCCATAGCAAGGCCAGCACCGTTAACCATGCAGCCGATGTTGCCATCAAGTGCTACGTAGTTAAGTTCCCACTTAGCAGCGATTGCTTCGCGCTCATCTTCTTGGCTAGGGTCACGCATTTCTTGTAGGTCTTTGTGACGGTACAAGGCGTTGCCATCAAGAACGATTTTTGCATCTAGGCAGTGTAAATTGCCTTCATCGGTGATAACTAATGGGTTGATTTCTAATAGTGCTAGGTCTTTGTCGGTGAACAATTTAGCAAGGCCTAAGAAAATCTTAGTGAACTGCTTAATTTGTTCAGCATTTAAGCCCAACTGGAAAGCCAACTCACGCGCCTGATAAGGCTGTGCGCCTACTAGCGGGTCAATGATTGCTTTCAGAATTTTTTCTGGCGTTTCTTCTGCAACTTTTTCAATTTCCACGCCACCTTCAGTCGATGCCATGAAAACTACGCGACGTGTTGCGCGGTCAAGAACAGCGCCAAGATAAAGCTCATTAGCGATATCTGTGCAGCTCTCAACTAGAATTTTGCTAACTGGCTGACCATTTTTGTCAGTCTGGTAGGTTACTAGGTTTTTGCCTAGCCATTGCTTAGCAAAAGCTGCTGCTTCGTCAGCAGAATTAACTAGCTTTACACCGCCAGCTTTACCGCGTCCACCAGCGTGAACTTGAGCCTTAACAACCCACTTATTGCCACCAACTTTTTCACAAGCTGCAGCAGCATCTTCCGGTGTATCTACAGCATAACCGATAGAAACTGGCAGACCGTAGTCAGCGAACAGCTTTTTACCCTGATATTCGTGCAGGTTCATATTTACAATGCCGTTTTTATGTTTGTTACTTGCGTTCTTGATACGCCCAATTAAAGACCAGTAATAACTAACCCTTTAATTGAGCCTATCCCCCGTAGGTTGTCGGTAAGACTAGCCTACAAACTTTTGCTGAAAATCAGCGTTTCTTGCGATTAGGCATATGAATGGCATGACCATCCACAGCCAGTGCAGCTTCATGCACAGCTTCAGAAAGCGTTGGGTGTGCAAAGCACATCAGCGCCAAATCTTCAGCCGAGGAGGCAAATTCAAGAGCAATAACACCGGTGTGAATCATTTCACCGGCATTTTGACCAAAAATATGCATACCTAACACACGGTCTGTTTCTGCGTGTGCCAAAATTTTAATCATACCTTCAGTTGAACCGTTAGTCATAGCACGGCCAGCAGCAGCGAAGGGGAACACACCCGTCTTATAAGGCACGTTTGATGCTTTCAATTCTTCTTCAGTTTTACCAACAGCAGCTACTTCTGGGAAGGTATAAATAACGCTTGGAATTGCATCGTAGTTAACTTCAGCTTTACGGCCAGCAATTAGGTCTGCAACTGCAACGCCTTCATCGGATGCTTTGTGTGCCAACATAGGGCCACGCACTACGTCACCAATAGCGTAAACGCCAGGTACTGAAGTGCGGCAGTTGTCATCAACAAAGATAAAACCGCGCTCGTCTAAGCTAACGCCTGAATCGTCTGCAAGCACACCTTGGGTGTAAGGCTTGCGGCCAACACAAACGATAAGTTTATCAAACACTTTGGTGTGCTCGCCTTTGGCATCAGTAAAAGTAACTTCAACTTCTTTATCTTTTACTTTAGTGCCGGTAACACGCGCACCCAGTTCAATTTGTAGGCCTTGCTTAGTCAGTGATTTTTTCACTTCTTTAGCAATTTGCTGGTCTACAGAAGCAAGGAAGGTATCCATGGCTTCAAACACGGTTACTTCAGAACCTAAGCGACTCCAAACCGAACCTAATTCTAAACCAATAACGCCACCACCAATAACACCCAAACGCTTAGGTGTTTCAGTAAATTCAAGTGCGCCGGTAGAATCAACAATTAAGCCTTCAGTTAAAGGAGCGGGTGGAATTTCAACCGGTACAGAACCAGAAGCAATAATCACGCTATCAGCTTCTAAAGTTTGTGTGCTGCCATCGTGAGCTGTAACTTCAATTTTTTTGCCAGCAACCAGCTTACCAGTACCAATAAAGCGTTTAACGCCATTGGCCATAAATAAGCCTTCAATACCGCCGGTTAGCTGACCAATGATTTTATCTTTACGATTAATCATTTTTTGGACGTCCATAGTGACGTCTTTAGCCTGAATACCAAAGGTATCAAAATCATGAGTTGCTTCGTGGAACTTGTGTGATGCTTCAAGCAAAGCTTTAGAAGGAATACAACCCACGTTTAAGCAAGTACCGCCTAAAACATCTTTGCCGTCTTTGTTAACCCACTTTTCAACACAAGCAGTTTTAAGGCCTAGTTGGGCAGCACGAATGGCGGCAACGTAACCGCCAGGGCCTGCGCCTATTACTACAACATCAAATTTATTCGACATACTTCATTTCCTGTTTCAGAGTAGCAGGATTAATACGCTTGCAGACTTTTATACATCTAGCAAAATACGTGCTGGGTCTTCCAAGAGTTCTTTAATGGTAACAAGGAATTGTACAGCATCTTTACCATCAATCATGCGGTGATCGTAAGAAAGTGCTAGGTACATCATAGGGCGAATAACCACTTCACCATTAATAGCCATAGGACGCTCTTGAATTTTGTGCATTCCCAAGATGGCAGTTTGTGGTGGGTTAATGATAGGTGTCGACATTAACGAACCAAACACACCACCATTAGTAATGGTGAAAGTTCCGCCTTGTAGATCATCTATACCAATTTTACCATCACGGCCACGCTTACCAAAGTCGGCAATAGTGCCTTCAATATCGGCTAGGTTCATGCTGTCACAATCACGTAATACTGGCACCATTAAACCGCGAGCAGTAGAAACAGCGACACCAATATCTTGGTAGCCGTGGTAAACAATATCGGTTCCATCAATAGAGGCGTTTACATCAGGGAAGCGTTTTAGTGCTTCAGTCGCTGCTTTAACAAAGAAGGACATAAAACCTAAACGTACACCCTCATGACGCTTTTCAAACAAATCTTTGTACTGACTACGCAATTCCATGATCGGTTTCATATCAACTTCGTTATACGTTGTTAACATGGCCGCTGTTTGCTGTGCATGAACTAGGCGCTTAGCAATGGTTTGACGCATACGGCTCATAGGAACGCGCTTTTCAATGCGCTCGCCCGGTGCAACATTGACTTGCACAGGCGCAGATGCAACCGCTTTAACAGCAGAAGCAGAACCGGCATTCATTACGTCTTCTTTAGTAATTAAACCACCTTTGCCACTGCCTTTAACACTGGCTAGGTTTAAGCCTTTTTCAGCAGCTAGCTTACGAGCAGCAGGTGCTACACGTAAATCACCAACCACTTCAGCTTCTTCTGTTGCAGCAGGTGCTACTTCAGCTTTAGCAGCAGGGGCAGCAGCAACTGCGCCTTGTTTAATGCGTGCTAATAGCTGTTCAGAAATAACCGTTTCACCTTCTTGGGCTAGAATTTCTTCTAACACACCGTCAACCGGTGCAGGCACTTCTAAAACCACCTTGTCGGTTTCAATATCAACCAGAATTTCATCACGTGTGACTGCTTCGCCTGGTTTTTTGTGCCAAGTTGCAACGCTACCCTCAGCAACTGACTCGGGGAAAGTTGGAGCTTTAATCTCAATAGCCATGGTATGCCCTATTCTACTTGTATCTTGTATTCTGGGCCGGTAAAGACCCAGAAGCTGAAGTTTATTTGCTGCTATACCTCAAAGGCATCAGCAACTAAGCGGTTTTGCTGTTCAACGTGTACACTCACATAACCTGAAGCCGGTGCTGCAGAAGCAGGACGACCAGCAAAGCTAAACTTCTGATTAAGTTCAGGTTTAATAAGGTTAAGCACATTACGCATGTGGTGTTGACTTGAATACCAAGCGCCTTGGTTTTGTGGTTCTTCTTGACACCAAACCACATTTTCAAGGTTGGTATATTTAGCCAACTCTGCTTCTAAGTCTTTTTCTGGGAAGGGGTAAAGCTGTTCGATACGCACAATTGCCGTATCTTCATTACCCATTTCTTCACGCTTAGCTGCCAAGTCGTAATAAACCTTACCACCACACAAAATAACCCGTTTAACCTTCTTCGCTTCTAGGTTAGCTTGGTCACCAATTATGCATTCAAAGCGACCGTTGGCTAAGTCTTCAAGCGTTGAAGTGGCATCTTTATGACGCAACAAGCTTTTGGGTGACATAACCACCAGTGGCTTACGTAGTGGGCGTAATGCCTGACGACGTAACAAGTGGAATATTTGTGCGGGTGTTGTAGGCGTACAAATCTGCATATTGTGTTCAGCACAAAGCTGCAAATAACGCTCTAAACGTGCTGAAGAGTGTTCTGGGCCTTGGCCTTCATAGCCATGAGGCAAGAGCATGGTTAAACCACACAAACGTCCCCATTTGGTTTCGCCAGAGGAAATAAACTGGTCAATAACCACCTGAGCACCGTTAGCAAAGTCAGCAAACTGTGCTTCCCAAATAACTAAAGAATCTGGCTTAGTTGTTGCATAACCATACTCAAAAGCTAGAACTGCTTCTTCAGACAAGAAAGAGTCATGAATAACAAACTTAGACTGATTAGGCTTCATGTTTTGTAACGGAACATGCACACGCGCATCGTTAAAGTCATGCAAAACAGCATGGCGATGCGAGAAGGTTCCGCGACCCACGTCTTGGCCTGTAATACGAATAGGCATATCAGAATCTAGTAAGGTTGCATAAGCTAAAACTTCTGCAAAACCCCAGTTGATAGCCATAGCACCAGCTTGCATTTTACGACGGTCTTCGTAAATTTTTGCTACTTGGCGCTGCATCTGGAAGTCTTGTGGAACTTCGCACATTTTACCGGCGAGTTCTTGCAACTTCTTCATTTCAACGCTGGTGTCGTATTCAGCTGTCCATTCGTGTCCTAGGTAAGGAGTCCAGTCAACAAACAAGGCTTTGTTGGGCTCTTTTACTAAGGAATTAGCAACGTGCTGGCCGTTGTCTAATGCATCACGGTAGTCATCACTTAGCTTTTTATCTTCTTCAGCAGAAATTAAGCCTGCTTCAACCAACTTTGCGCCATAAATATTACGGGTGGTTGGGTGTTTAGCAATTTTTTGGTACATCAATGGCTGAGTACCGGATGGCTCATCGGCTTCGTTGTGACCACGACGGCGGTAACAAACTAGGTTAATAACCACATCACGCTTAAACTGCATACGGTAATCAACCGCTACCTGAGTAACGTGTAATACCGCTTCTGGATCATCGCCATTAACGTGAAAAATAGGTGCAGAAACCATTTTTGCCACGTCGGTGCAATATTCAGAAGAGCGCATATCTTCAGGATTGGCTGTAGTAAAACCCACTTGGTTATTAATAACTAAGTGAATAGTACCGCCGGTCTTGTAAGCGCGGGTTTGAGACATTTGGAAAGTCTCCATCACCACACCTTGACCCGAGAAAGCCGAGTCACCGTGAATAGAGATGGGTAGCACTAGCTGGCCTTCGGTATCATCACGGCGGTCTTGACGCGCACGCACCGAACCCTCAACCACAGGCGAAACAATTTCTAAGTGGGAAGGGTTAAATGCCATGGCTAGGTGAACTTCGCCACCTGAAGTCATCACGTTGGATGAAAAACCTTGGTGGTACTTAACGTCACCCGAACCTGACTGAACAACAATTTTACCGTCAAATTCTTCAAAAAGGTCGGCAGGGTTTTTCCCTAAAATATTCACTAGGGTATTCAAGCGACCACGGTGCGCCATACCTATAACAACCTCCTTCACCCCATAAGAGCCAGAGCGTTGGATAATTTCGTCCATCATAGGAATGTAAGATTCGCCACCTTCCAAACCAAAACGCTTAGTACCGGGATACTTAGAAGCTAGGTAGTTTTCTAGTCCTTCAGCAGCCACTAAGCGTTCTAGCAAGTGTTTACGCACTTCTGGGCTGTAATCAGGCTTAGAGCGCACTGATTCAAAACGTTGCTGCAACCAGCGCTTCTCTTCTGTATCAACTATGTGCATAAACTCTGCACCAATAGTGTCACAGTAGGTCTGTCTAACTGCTTCATGAATTTCACGTAGGGTTGCTTTTTCTTTACCAATAAAAAGCGAACCTGTTTGGAATTCCTGATCTAAATCATCAGTACTTAACTGATGGAAACTTAATTCTAGGTCAGCAATTGCCTTACGTTGCATTAGCCCAAGAGGGTCTAGGTTAGCTTGTTGGTGGCCACGAAAGCGGTAGGCATTGATCAGTTGTAGAACTTTAACCTGCTTTTTATCGCTTAGGTTGTCTGTGCTACCGCTGGCAGTGCGTGTAATTCGCTGGCGAGCCAAACGGGAGAAATGATCGCGAACAGGCGCTAAAGGAAGATCCTGTGCTGACGCACCTTCCGGACGGGGGAGCTTATTGAAATACTCACGCCATTGCTCCGAAACGGCGTTAGGGTCGTTAAGGTACTCTTCGTAGAGTTCTTCGATGTAGTGGATATTGCCCCCATAAGTATGAGAAGAATTCCACATCAACTCCATGCTGCCTTCTTGCATTCTGTTATCACCCTGCATGAAGGGGAGTCCATTCGCTTTGACCACTGAGTCACTTGCGTTACCTCAGTTCCCCTGGCCGCTGCGAACAAACGGGGAAAACCCGTATCCCCTGATGGTTACTAAATTTTAGTCAGAAGCCAGTGGCTTGCACTGGCTTCGTCTTGGGTATTGTACCCCACTGCTAATAAAACAGACAGTAGCGGCACAGGGTTTTACTCACGACTTTCGGCTTAGAAAATCGTTTTATACTGCACTACTTAAGTCGCATTACTCAACAACATGCCGCGAATGTTACCAATGGCACGCGTTGGGTTCAAACCCTTAGGACAAACAGCAACGCAGTTCATAATACCGTGGCAACGGAAAACACTGAACGGATCGTCTAGTTCAGACAAGCGTTCTTTAGTTGCAGTATCACGGCTATCAATTAGGAAGCGGTAAGCTTGCAGAAGACCCGATGGGCCAACAAACTTATCAGGATTCCACCAGAAAGATGGGCAAGCGGTTGAACAGCAGGCACAAAGAATACACTCGTACAAGCCATCTAACTTTTCGCGCTCTTCTGGTGATTGTAGGCGCTCAATTGCAGGTGCTGGTGTATCGTTAATCAAGAAGGGTTTAATGCGCTCGTACTGCTTGTAGAAAAGCGTCATATCCACAACTAGATCACGAATAACCGGTAAACCAGGCAAAGGACGAATAATAAGCTTGTTATTTTTCACCACATCTGAAACAGGTGTAATGCAAGCCAAGCCATTTTTGCCATTCATGTTCAGACCGTCAGAACCACACACACCTTCACGGCATGAACGACGGTAAGACATAGTATTATCTTGCTCTTTCACCAAATGCAGAACGTCTAACACCATAATATCTTTACCTTTGGTGTCAACTTTAACATCTTGCATATAGGGTGCTTTATCCGTTTCCGGATTGTAACGATAAACTGATACCTGAAGCATCTTTACTCTCCCAACATCAAATACTGATTAGTAAGTACGCACTTTTGGTTCAAAATGCTTCAACATATCGCCTTTAATCATCTTCGGCGCACGGTTAACTTCGCGCTTACCCAGAGTTTTAGTGGCAGGCATGTAAACAGAGTGCATCAACCAGTTTTCGTCATCACGCTCGGTGAAATCGTTACGGCTATGAGCACCACGACTTTCACGACGCTCATAAGCAGAAATGGCAGTCGCTTCAGCAACTTCAAGCAGGTTATCTAACTCTAGGGCTTCAATACGGCCTGTGTTAAATGCTTGGCTCTTATCTGCTAGGTGGGCTTTGCTTATGCGTTCACGCAAGTCTTTTAGCTGCTCAATACCTTTTTCCATGAACTTGCCATCACGGAATACACCAAAGTAGTTCTGCATGCAGTTTTGTAGCTCAGTACGTAAAGTATGAACTGACTCGCCACCTTTTGATTCATTCCAGCGATTCATACGCGCCAAAGCTGATTCAACGTCTGATTCAGAGGCTTCGTCATACTGAATGCCTTGATCTAATGCTTGTTCAATGTACAAGCCAGCCGCACGACCAAACACAACCAAGTCTAATAGTGAGTTACCACCTAAGCGGTTAGCACCATGAACTGATACACAAGCCACTTCACCACAAGCAAACAGACCGTTAACGATATGATCATTACCGTGTTCGTCAACAGTAATGGCCTGACCATGAACGTTGGTTGGAATACCACCCATCATATAGTGACAGGTTGGCACCACAGGAATTGGCGCTTTAACTGGGTCAACGTGGGCAAACGTTTTAGAAAGCTCACAAATACCGGGCAGACGCTTATTCAGTACTTCTTCACCTAAGTGATCTAGCTTTAGGAATACGTGATCACCGTGTTCACCAGCACCACGGCCTTCTAGTATTTCTAGAACCATAGAACGGGCAACAACGTCGCGGCCAGCCAAGTCTTTAGCATTGGGCGCATAACGCTCCATGAAACGCTCGCCATCTTTGTTAATTAGGTAACCACCTTCACCACGGCAACCTTCAGTAACCAGTGTACCCGCGCCGTAAATACCGGTCGGGTGGAACTGCCACATTTCCATGTCTTGCATAGCCAAGCCAGCCCGTAACGCCATACCCACACCGTCACCGGTATTAATAAGGGCGTTAGTGGTAGAGGCGTAAATGCGGCCAGCACCACCGGTTGCTAACACTGTTGCTTTAGATTTAATGTAAATGGTTTCGCCAGTTTCAATGCAAATAGCGATACAACCCACCACATCACCTTTAGCATTTTTTACTAGGTCTACGGCATACCATTCGTTTAAGAAAACAGCTTCATTTTTCAGGTTACCCTGATAAAGCGTGTGCAAGAGCGCATGACCGGTACGGTCGGCAGCAGCACAAGTACGTGAAGCCTGACCGCCTTTACCAAAGTCTTTGGACTGACCACCAAAAGGACGCTGGTAAATACGGCCCTGTTCGGTACGCGAGAAGGGTAAACCCATGTGCTCTAGCTCAAAAACAGCTTTAGGGCCTTCGCTACACATGTATTCGATAGCATCTTGGTCACCGATATAGTCGGAACCCTTAACGGTATCGTACATGTGCCAGCGCCAATCATCGCTCGGGTCATCCGAAGCAATAGCGCAAGTAATACCACCCTGTGCAGACACAGTATGTGAACGGGTAGGAAATACTTTTGAAATAACGGCTGTTTTACGACCAGACTGGGCTAACTGCAGTGCAGCACGTAGACCAGCACCACCACCACCAACAATGATAGCGTCAAACTCTAAAGTACGAAGTGATGACATGGATTAAGCTCCCCACAAAACTTGAACGCCCCAAACTACATAGGCAAAAAGGGCCAAAACAACAACCAAGTGATAAATCACACGGATGCCAGTTGGCTTAATGTAATCGGTTGCGACAGTCCACATACCTATCCAAGCGTGAGCAGCAATTGAAAGCAAAGCTAGCAAACTAAAAATTCGCATTGCTGTGCCTTGAAAAAGAGCCTGCCAAGTTGCAAAGTCAAGGTTATTATTTATTAAGAAAAAACCCAATAAAAACAGAGTATAAGCCAGCATAATAACGGCAGTTACACGCTGCATCAGCCAATCAGCCACACCGCTGCGGCCAAAACTTGTAATGTTAGTTACCATACCCAGACTCCTGCCAACACAATGAATACAGCTGCTAATGCAAATACGATTTGTGACATGGTATGGCCATTTTCAAGATTAACGCCTATGTCCATATCCATAATCAAATGCTTAACGCCTGCTAGGCAGTGATAAGCCAAAGCAGAAAGCATGCCCCAAAGCACAAATTTAGCTAAAAAGTTTTGTTGTAATGTTAATTTAACGCTTTCAAAACCCTCGGGTGAGGATAAAGAAACATCAAATGCCCAGAACATAAAAATCAGGCCAACAAACAAGATAACGCCGCTTGCACGGTGGGTTATCGATGCCAAGGCTGATAAAGGTAATTTTATCGTCGATAAATCGAGGTTTACAGGTCTATTGCTTTTCACGGCTCTACACACTCTTTTATAGTGCTTGCACAGGTTCCCCTGGCAACAAGCGATTATATTTAAAAGCACTCGCCAGAAAACGACTCTAACAAACAAGTGATTTTCTGCTGCAGCACTTATCCCCCAAGTGCAGGTTACTGATTATATGAATCAACAAATAGTTACGCAATCTATCCAAAGGTTGTGCGCTGCATCAAAATAAGCGAATCTAATACTAAGCCTGAAACATAAGGCGTGGCGCATTCTAGCAAGCCAAGGGTCAAATACTCTAGCCATTTAGCGTAATTGACAGGAGAAATTTCGCTTCTATAGTGGTGTCAGCTACATTTTTGAACTGCAAGTGTAATTAAAAATAAATAAGGAGCCCTTATGGCTGATAAGAAAGCAGTACTAACAGTTGACGGTCTTGAAAACACTGTTGAACTACCAATACTCACAGGCAGCATAGGTCCAGATGTTATTGATGTGCGTGGCTTAGGGGCGACGGGGTTATTTACTTATGACCCAGGTTTCTTAGCTACTGCATCCTGCGAATCAAAAATAACCTACATTGATGGTGGCAAAGGCATTTTGCTGCATCGCGGTTATCCAATTGATCAATTAGCAGCAAAATCTGACTACCTAGAACTTTGTTTTTTGCTGCTTAATGGCGAACTACCTACACCAGAAGAACGTAAAAAGTTTGGTGCTACCATCAGCCGTCACACCATGGTACATGAACAACTAACCCAGTTCTTTAAAGGCTTCCGTCGTGATGCACACCCCATGGCTGTTATGTGTGGTGTGGTGGGCGCTTTATCTGCTTTCTACCATGATGCTATGGATATCAGTGATGCTTATCACCGTGAAGTTTCAGCACACCGTTTAATTGCCAAAATGCCGACCATTGCTGCCATGTGCTACAAATATTCAACGGGCCAGCCCTTTGTTTATCCGCGCAATGATTTAACCTACGCAGAAAACTTCTTACACATGATGTTTGCCACACCCTGTGAAGAATATAAAATTAGCCCTGTGTTTGCCAAAGCTATGGATCGTATTTTCATGCTGCACGCAGACCATGAACAAAATGCTTCAACTTCAACGGTTCGTCTTGCTGGTTCTACGGGCGCTAACCCCTTCGCTTGTATTGCCGCAGGTATCGCTGCACTTTGGGGGCCTGCCCATGGCGGCGCTAACGAAGCGGTTCTAACCATGCTAGATGAAATTGGTGATGAATCACGCATTGAAGAGTTTGTTGCTCGTGCTAAAGATAAAGACGACCCTTTCAAACTCATGGGCTTTGGTCACCGCGTTTACCGTAATTTTGACCCTCGTGCCAAAGTTATGAAACAAACCTGTGATGAAGTGCTGGCTGAACTTGGTCTTGCCGATGATCCACAGCTAAAAATTGCTAAGCGCCTAGAAGAAATTGCTTTAGAAGATGAATACTTCGTTGAACGTCAACTTTATCCCAACGTTGACTTCTATTCGGGTATTATTCTAAAAGCCATTGGTATTCCAACCAATATGTTTACCGTAATTTTTGCTATGAGCCGCACCATTGGGTGGATATCCCACTGGAACGAAATGATTAGCAACGATTACAAGATAGGTCGTCCACGCCAGCTCTACACGGGTTCACCCCAGCGTGACTTTCCTAATCGCTAAGTAATCTTTGTTCTAACAAGGCTGCTAATTAGCAGCCTTTTTTATTGATGGGAGCAGAAAAAATGAGCACATCTAAAAAACTAGCTTTTATTGGCTTAGGTGTTATGGGCGGCCCTATGGCTAGCCATTTAGCCAAAGCTGGCTATCAAGTTTGTGTGTTTAATCGCACACCAGCCAAAGCAGCCCAGTGGCTAAACAAACACCCAGCACAATCTACAACCCTAACACCTGCTGAAGCCGCAGCTGACGCTGATCTAGTATTTATGTGTGTAGGCGAAGATGACGATATTCGTGAAGTGGTTGCTGGTGAACAAGGTATTCTAAAAACCCTTAAGGCTGGTGCTACTATTGTTGATCACACCACCGCCTCAGCGACTGTAGCCATTGAAATGGCAGCAGCTTGTCAAAAACAACAAATACATTTTTTAGATGCACCCGTTTCAGGTGGCGAACAAGGCGCAATTAATGGCCAACTCACCATTATGGTGGGCGGTGATGAAACGGCTTATAATCAAGCTGAACCCTTAATGCAGGTATTTGCTAAAGCAGTCACTTACATGGGTGCTTCTGGCACAGGCCAAATAACTAAAATGGTTAATCAAATTTGCATTGGTGGCCTAGTACAAGCCTTGGCTGAGGGCTTAAACTTTGCAGAAAAAGCCGGTTTAGACCAACAAAAAGTGATTGACGTTATCAGCCTAGGCGCAGCTGGTTCTTGGCAGATGGTGAACCGCCACAAAACAATGATTGCCGAAGAGTATGAACATGGCTTTGCGGTAGATTGGATGCGTAAAGATTTTGCTATTTGTTTAGATCAAGCACGAAAAATTAATGCTCAGCTGCCGATAACTTCTTTGGTTGATCAGTTTTATGGTGAAGTTCAACAGTTGGGCGGGGGTCGTTGGGATACGTCTAGCCTATTAAAACGCCTGCAAGCATTCAAATCTTGAGCAAACTTACTTTTTATATACATAAATCAACTTCAAATGTTGATTTTTTATAGATGAACAGGTATTAAGCTCTATTGGTTAATAAAAACCCAAGTATTTAGGATTTAATTTGTGGGCATGACGCATAGCGAAAAAGGTACAGCTTCAAATAAACCCAAGGGTGAAGGGCAGCCTGAAGGACAAATTATTAAGTCTAATGAAGGCATTTATCGCCTAATGACTAGACTTCAAAATAAGCACACCCCATTAAAACTGCGCTTTGATTCTGTAGCCGACTACTATACCAGCATGGTCGTAGCCGTTAATTTTAAAGAAGGCTATGTTTTATTAGATGAAGTCACCCCTAAATGGGGTGATGAATTAATGGCTAAAGCCATTCCTTTTAGCTTTGATAGCTATCACGATGGCTGTAAAATTGGTGCGGTTAGAATGCAGGCCGTTGGCCGAGCCATGAAAGAAGGCAGCCCAGTTTATAAAGTTCCTTTTCCTACTGAATTAAATTTTTTACAACGCCGCCAGTTTTACCGCGCACCTGTGCGTCACTCCTTAGAAATTAAAACCCGTCTTGGCATTACGGTGCCACCCATAGTAAGGGATGAATACAACAACTTTATTCCTCAAAAACCCATTTGGAGCTATGAAGGCTTATTACATGACTTATCCGCTCAGGGTTGCCAAATAGAAGTTGAAGGTGACCTACGCGAAACACTGCCTAAAAATACTGAATACTCAAGCTGCCATTTTATTTTTCCTAATGGTTATTTGTTTGATATTGGTATAGCAATACGCCACATAAGCCATGATGAAAAAAGAAATATTAGCAGTTTAGGTTGCCAATTTATTAATATGGATCCTAAATTAGACCGTAAAGTTTCGTTCATTGTGAATGAGTTGCAGCGCGATAACACCCGTATTAGTTCTGGTAATACCTCTGCACCTATAGCTGATCTTTTCCAAGAAAAAACAACCAAAGATAATAGTAAAGACAGCAGCAAAGATGATAAAAACAAAACTTCTGAACAAGGTGGAGAAGCAGTAAAACTACCTATAATAGAAGCCCATAAAATAGCAGTGAATAGCGTACAAAACCTAATTACTAGCCTGCGTGAAAAAAAGCCACTGCCCATTAAAGAAACTTGGGAAGCAGCAGACCTTCTTTTAACTGCCCTAGAAGAAGATAGGCAAGCACTCATTCTTGCCACCCGAATTCGTACAACCATCGACTACCTTTACGAACACTCTGTTAGCGTTGCTGTGTTGCTTGCCGACCAAACACGTTTTAATAAAGACAGCCCTAAATCACGCGATAAAGATTACTTACGCAATATAATTTTTGCAGGCTTGTGTCACGACTTAGGCAAAGGCTTAATTCCAGACCGTATTGTTAATAAATCTGGCGAGCTGAGTGAACCAGAAGCTAAGGTGATGCACAAACACTCTTTGCTTACCCGTGAAATTCTTTCCAGACAACAAGGTATGCCAGAACTGGCTTTAATGTTAGCCACCCAAAACTGTGAGCGTTTAGATGGCACAGGACACCCAGAAGGCCTAAAAGCCATCTCAATTAGCCCAATAGGCCGGTTAGCAGGGGTTATTGATGTCTTTGATGCCATGACCAGCTCTCGCAGTTACCGCGCAGGTTTGCCCTATGCTTTAGCC
>JAAYGA010000189.1 GCA_012727935.1 Pseudomonadaceae bacterium
CTCATGCCCTCATTATCTGAAAATCCAATCAAACCATAATTAAAGAGGTTTTTCTACAGCCTGAACGCATAAGTTAACGGGCTGCGAAGCAGTCCGATTGAACGACTTGTTATCTGGACTATTCAGAGGATTGACGATGCAAAATAAATGGATAGATGTAAATTTTGGCTTGCCTGAAGATAGAGGTGAGCCGTACCAAGTAATTGCTGCACAAAAGAAAACGCTGGGCGGAGTTTATGAAGGAACGCATAGGCGCATATTCACGCAAGATTGGCATGTTAGATTGTGGCCTCAAAATTTTGTGTGCTAGCAGTATGATTGTGTAGGTGTTGTATTTAAAGACACATAACAGCGTATTAGGTGCTTTTTATTCATAATGAGACCACAACCGCAAAATTTTCACTACATGCTCTTCCTGTAAAACCTGATACACAAGACGATGTTGAATATTGATGCGCCGCGAATATGCACCCGCAAGATCACCTACCAATTTCTCATACGAAGGAGGATTCTGAAACGGATTTTCTGCAACAATTTCCAGCAATGTTATGGCTTTTTCTTTCAATCCCGCTGAAGCCAATTTCCCTGCATCTTTCTGAGCCTGCTTTGTATAAACAAGCTGCCAACTCACCAGCTAAGTGCCTTGGCGCAGCTTTCAACAGGCTCGGCCATACCCTGCTTGATGGATTCACGCATACCTGGAACTGACAGAAGATAGAGAGTCTCTTGGATAGCCTCCCAATCTTCTGCTGATACCAGCACAGAATTTGTGCGCTTGCCTGAAATAACAATGGGTTGATGCGATTCAGCCGCTTGATCCATAAGCCTGTAGAGGTTTGAACGCGCTTCACTGGCTGTAAGAGTATTCATGATATGTTCTCCCGATTAGCCTTTATCGTACGCCTCTTCGTACGACTTGTGAAGTGCTGCCCAAAGCACCTAACGCTGCCATAAACCGCGCGAGCTTGCGAGCGTCGGGCGACCGTAGGGAGCATATTTAATGGCCTTGTTACGTGTTTAGTGTAGACGGCTTGCAACTAATCGATTTAGGCTAACACCCGCCTCCGCAGCTTCTATCGCCAAGTGACGGTGCGTTTCTGGGGGCACTCGTACCATAAATTTACCACTGTATTTTTTAGTCGCCATCGCGGCTGGTATCGATTCCCCATTTTCTTTCATATCACCAAGGCACTCTATAACCAAACTTCGAATACCAGACAATGCACCTTCTTGTGTTTCATCAAGCCAACTAAGACTCGGGAATTCAGCACACATTGCAACATATTCCTGATCTTCTTCTGACCAAGTCACGCGGTAAGTATAACGATCAAAAAATTTAGCCATTCTTCACCTCCAACCGCTCGATAGCGGCGAGCACTTGCCGAACCTGATAAGGCTTAGCTTTACCTTTAGTATTTTGAATATTGACTCGTGGATCCCCTTGCCACGGTGTCTTGTAAACACGATGACTAGAACCTGATTGACGAGCCTCTCCAAAATAGAACTCGCAGACCTTACATAAGTCATTAAACCTGATGCTTGTCGGGTTGACTCGCATTTTATCGAGGATATCTTCTATATTTGCCATTAATCAATAGTATCAACAGTGATACTAAAAATAAAGCCATAAGGCAAAAGTAAGACTCGCTTGACACGTAACGCTGAGATAACCGCCCTTGCCGCTCCAAAAAAATACTCTGGGTTTTAAGAAGTATTATAAAAAATAGCGGCAAGGTGCGGTTCATCAACTTGTTGCACAGAGCGGCTGGCTCGAACTTTCAGC
>JAAYGA010000190.1 GCA_012727935.1 Pseudomonadaceae bacterium
ACTCTTCAGCCCAAAGGGTCATTAAGTTAGCTAGGGTGTCTGAGCCTTGACTGGTTAGGTTGCCAGATACACCGCTGGTGCGTGAGTAGTCAGGTAGATTTGGATCAACCGCTGCCATTGTGCTGGTTGTTAATAGTGCAGCTGTTAAGCCAAGTGCTGCACCTAAGGTATTTATTTTTGAACTACGAGTTTTAAAAGTCATGTGTTTCTCCATTTCATTTCATCGTCTTTTTTTTAAACTTGTTTTTTTGCTTACTGTGATGAAGCTTAATCTAGCTAGATGACAGTTTTATGAAATGGAAATGCAATTGAACTGATTGAGTGAAAATTTAATTAATTTAGGTTTGTAGTCATTTTGTCATTTTTGGCTGGTGTAATGCTTCTTAATAAGTAGATAACTTCTACACCCAATTTTGGAGATAACACTCGATGGCAAAAGAAGAACTGTTAAGTATTATTGCAGCACAAAAAATAAATATTCATTTTCAACCCATTATTGCCGCTAATGGGCAATCTATTTTTGCCTATGAAGCCTTAAGCAGAGGCCCAGCCGATAGCGCCTTATGTAGTCCAATCCATTTGTTTGATGAAGCTAAACGCCAGCAGCAGTTGTTTGCGTTAGAAAGTATTTGCCGTAGAAAAGCGATAGAGAAATTTACCCAGCAACAGCTACCGGGCAAGCTGTTTATCAACATCACACCTGAAACCCTCTTGCAGCCAGACCATTACAAAGGGTTAACGCTAGATTTAATCAATAACTTTGGTTTAAGACCAGAGCAGCTAGTGATTGAAATAACCGAACACTCGCCAACCGATGATTACGCCTTAATGTGCCATGCCGTTAAACATTACCAAGGTGAAGGTTTTTCTATTGCGTTAGATGACTTGGGTGCTGGTTATTCTAGCTTAAGGCTTTGGTCTGAAGTGCAGCCTGAATACGTAAAAATTGACCGGCATTTTATTTGTGGCATAGAAAAAGACAAGGTTAAAAGGGATTTTGTCCGTTCAATTGTAGAAATAGCACGCGCGGTAAAAAGCCAAGTAATTGCTGAAGGCATAGAAACCCGACAAGAGTTTGAAACCTTATCTGAAATTGGGGTGGACTATTTGCAAGGTTATTATTTTGCTCGTCCTAACCCAGAGCCTATGCGTGAAATAGGCAAGACGGCAAAAAATATGTGGAAGCAAATTAAGGAGGGCCGTGAAGTGTACAAGGAACAGGGTCAAATTGGTCAATTAAAACTGGATATACCACCGGTAACGCCAGACATGCTAGTCGGTGAGGTGGCGGCAATTTTTGAAAATAATGAGCAGTGGTTTTCAGTACCTGTAGTGGCTGCTGGTGTTCCTGTAGGCATTATTAAGCGTTCTCGATTATTGCAAAAATTAAGCAAGCCTTTTGGTCGGGATTTGTACGTTAAAAGACCCGTAAGCCAAATTTTAGATGAAGATTTTATCATGGTTGAACGCCATCTACGGCTAGAAAAAGTAAGCCAACAAGTAACCCAAAGAAACCGTAGCAGCTTAGAAGAAGATTTTATTATTACCGAAAATGGTCGCTATTTTGGTGTAGGGCAGGTGATTGATTTATTGGAAATGATTACTGAGTTACAACTTAAAAGTGCTCATAATTCTAATCCATTAACTGGTTTGCCTGGTAATATATTAATTCAAGAACACCTAGATAACTTGATTAGAAATAGCAAACCTTTTGTCGCCTGCTATTTTGATTTGGACAACTTTAAACCTTATAACGATCAATATGGTTATGCCAAGGGTGATGAAATACTGATTCACCTAGCACAACTATTAAAAAAGCATAGTAACTCTGAAGTTGATTTTGTAGGGCATGTGGGCGGCGATGATTATGTAGTGGTTTTTCGTAGTGTTAACTGGCAAGAGTGTGTTGCTAATATTCTTCAAGAGTTTATCCATTACCGTGAATCCTTCTATAGCCCAGCACATTTAGGTGATAAAGGCATTTGGGCTGAAGACCGTTTTGGTGAAAAACGCTTTTTTAACTTAATGAGTATTTCAGTAGCAGCCATTGATTCTGGTTCCGCCAGCTTAGGTTCTGCTAATGATATTGCCGGTCGCTTGAGTGTTATTAAAAACGAAGCCAAGCAAGTAAAAGGTAATAGTTTAGTCGCAGAATTATCAGGTTCTGTTATTAACTTAATATCTGAACTGGAAAATGATCCCAAATTAAATAATAAAAAATTAACAGTCGCTTAAATAATAGATTTTATAGTCTGTAATTAGAGGGTTATTTATGCGTATTGTCACCATTACTCGATTAGCAGCATTTTTACTTGCTTTTTTAGCCTTGTCTTTGGCTATTATTTTGTATTGGGGGTTGGGTAAACTTAACCAATCGTTTGTGAGCACTTTAAATTATTCTGAATTACATCGGCAGTTAGCGGTCGATGTAAGGGGTAAAATTGGTAATTACTTAGAAACAGGTGATGCAACTCAGCATTCGGCAGCGGTGAGTGATTTAGAACACCTTCAACAGCAGGTTATGCCTAGTTTACCAGCTACTTTGGTAGACCAACTAGAGCCAGTCGCTGCAGCTCTTCATTTAGGGTTAACGCATGAATTATTGGGCGCAGGTAAGTTGGCTGGTGATGCCCAAGGTTTGCTTTATCAAAATGAACGAGAAACAACGACCGAGTTACGTCGCCTTGAAAATTATGCCCTACAAGTATTAAAAGAACAGCCAACCGCTGGCGTTAGTTACTTACAGGGTATTGTTCGTTTAACCGACTTTTTATCGGATATTAAAACTTACCGTGAACAGTTTTGGACCAGCGGTAAAGAGAGTTATTTACAACAGCTCAACCTAACACTATTAAGTTATGAAGCAGCACTTGAAAACCTAAAAACTTTGCCACGTATTGGTATTTATCCAGAAAAAAAACAAGACAGCATGGCAAGTTTAATGGGTTGGGAAACTCAATCACTTGCGGTTAATGAAGAGGAGCAAGGTGATGAAATACTGCGGAACTTAACGAGCCTGCATAAGCGTTATCCTGCTGAAATAAAGCGTTCAGTGAAGTGGCAACAAGATCGTATTGACAGTTTTTTACTAGTTAACACGTTAGTGGATGACTTTGAGCAGGCCATTATTCAAGGGCAAGCAGAAATTAACCTTAGTAAAGAAAATGTTGAATCTTGGGTTAAAACGCTATTTTTTGCTTTTGTGCTAGGTTTATTGTTTATGGCGGTATTGCTTTATGTTTTTCAGCAACGTTTTGTGATTAAAAATTTGTCTAAGTTAGAGTTGGCGCTTACTGTATTGGTTAAGCAAGGCAGCTTGAATTTTGTGGATATGGAAGCAGATAAAACTGAATTAGGTCAAATAGCCAAGCGATTTAATCAGCTGATTTCAGGTATGAAAAAACAGCAAGAACAGAAAGATTTACAACTCCAAGAAGTGGGAATTACACTCGAGCAATTACTAGAAAGCTTTGATAGCATTGCCAGCAATACATTAAATACACGCAAACAGCTTAAAAAAGCCGGTAAATCGAGTGAGAATTTAAACTATTTAGCTGAGCAAGTGAGTGCTAGTTCGACCAAAGTTAAAAGCTTTGCCGAAGAAACAGCCAACCTTATGGATAGCAGTGAACAAAGTGCGGTAGAAGTGGTGAGAGCCGGTGAAGAAGCGATTCAAAAAATTGATTTAGGCCAATTAGCTTTGGTTGATTTAATTCATGCAGTGCAAGAAGTGATGGGGATTTTAGATCAGGTCAATCATATATCGGATCAAACCAATCTTTTGGCATTAAATGCAACCATTGAGGCAGCCAATGCTGGTGAATATGGACGAGCTTTTGCTGTGGTTGCTGATGAGGTGAGGCAGCTATCTCGCCAAACGCAAGGGGCTGTTGGTAAATCGACCGACCTATTAGGTGCGCTTAATAACGTAACCGACCGATTAAAAGAACACATTGAAGCCGTTGCTTTATCTACACACTTTCAATGTGACCTAGCTAGAAAGCTACAAGAAACATCACAAGAAGTGCGTCAGCGTTCTTTTCATGCAGCCGAAACAGCACAAGAAAGCTCTGATTTAACTAAACGGCAATATGACAGTGTGGGTGAATTTAATGTGCAAATACATGAAATGGAACGGGGTGCCAATGACGCAGGTAAAAAAATTAAGCAACTACATGCAAATGTAAGCGATAAAATTGATTGGTTGCGTACTAATTTGGGCTTATCGCATTAAGTAGAAGTGTTTGCCTCTTTTAAAATATACAGGGTGACATAGGCTAAAACAGCGTAGCGCCCAAACTTAGCTAGACTAACAATCAAAGTAAAACGCCAAAAAGGCTCACGCAACACCCCTGCCACTAAGGTAAGTGGGTCTCCTACCACAGGCATCCAACTCAGCAATAAACTCCAACGCCCATAACGCTGATACCAGTTTTGGGCACGTTTAAGTTGACTAGGCGTGACAGGAAACCAGCGGCGGTTTTGCCAACGCTGCAGCTGACCACCCAACCACCAGTTAATTTGTGAACCCAACACATTGCCAAAAGTTGCCACGGCAACCAAAGAATAAACCGCACTGG
>JAAYGA010000191.1 GCA_012727935.1 Pseudomonadaceae bacterium
AAAAAGCTCAGTCCGTTGGCTGAGCTTTTTTGTTGGTTATTCTGGACACTTGGGTATTCAATCGGTAAAGTTCACTAATTAAACATCATAATGATTAGTTAAGATGGAGCGTGCGGTGGATCGCAGAACACTTTTAAAAGCTTTATCCTTGTTAGGGTTTGTTGCCTTAGGTAGTGGTACTGTACTACGTCAAGTAGTAATGACCGATAAATTGCAGAAAAGCTTTGGTATGGGCGCTTTGCAAGGTCAGTGGGCTGCTTCTAATTTGCAGCATGGTATGGAAGATATTTTACCTACCCAATTAAGTGAAGCCTTGTCTGCTGTACACCAACAAGCAGCAGCAGAGGCAGCAGCAACCGGTTCAACCGATGCACAAACACGTACCCGCTATTTTGAAAGCGTGTTTGATGACGATTATTTTCTACCAGAACAAAAACGCACCACCATGCTAATGGCTTATCAGCGTTTAGACCGTTTGCAGTCTTTTGTTGGTCACGGTAATTTTAATCTTTTAGCCTTCGATGAGGCATTAAAGTTTGCGCGTAACTACCCAGACATTGGTAACTTCACCCAAGCTGAAATTGATTTTTTAGATGAGCTTTACCATATAGATGCTCGGTTATATGGCTTTTATGGTGACCGTGTTTTAGACACTTTAACTAGCCGTATTGTTAAGGCCGACGTGGAAAGTGTTGGAAAAACAGGCCATTACCTATTTAAAGGTAAGTCGATGGTTTTTTATGATCGACTACTTAAAGAAGTAGGGGATGATTTGGTTTTAACTTCCGGCGTACGCAGCATGGTGAAACAGCTACATCTCTTTTTAGCTAAGGCTGAACAGTCGGCTGGCAATATGTCTAAAGCTTCACGTTCTCTAGCACCCCCTGGTTATTCCTACCACGCAGTGGGTGATTTTGACGTGGGGAAGGTTGGCTTTGGCTACCGTAACTTTAGTGATGATTTTGCTGAGACAGACGTTTATAAACGTTTACAAGATTTAGGTTTTGTAGAAATTCGTTATACTACCGACAATAGTTTTGGTGTGCGTTACGAGCCTTGGCATATTCAAGTTAGCTAGTTGCTTTAGGCACCAAAGAACCGGCCTTAGAGGCCGGTTTTTTATGTTTTATTGTTTTTAAAAATCACGGGTTTAAAAAAGTAAAAAGGAAACTTTGTATGCAAGCTTCACCAGTAAAACCCCCTCGTATATTTCTTTTGTTAATTGCCTTCTCTTTACTTATTGGGCTATTTGCCTTGGTTAACGAGTGGTTAACAGGGTCGGCTGTGCCGTTACAGCAAAAAAATATACCCGCTTTTACTTTGGTATTAGATGACCCTCTTAAGACCTTGCCAAATTACAGCAATATTGCTCATATTCCGTCGCGTAAAGATGCTTTTTTTAAAGCTTTGTTGCCTTTGGCTTTGTATGAGAACGAGCGCATTAGCTGGCAGCGTGAACAACTAACCGTTATTAAGCAACGGCTTGATTTGGGTGAAGAACTAGATGCTAAAGCTTTAACATCCATAATGGGAATAGCCGAATATTATGGTCTTGAATGGCCTTTAGATGCTAAAGACTGGGTTGTTTTAGAGCGTCGGGTACATCAAGTGCCGGTTGATTTGGTGCTAATGCAGGCGGCTAATGAATCGGCTTGGGGAACGTCACGTTTTGCGCGTGAAGGTAACAACCTTTTTGGTCAGTGGTGTTTTACTAAGGGCTGTGGCCTAGTACCGGCAGGGCGCGATGAAGGCAAAAGCCATGAAGTAAAGAAATTTGCGACAATTTTAGAAAGTGTTCAGGCTTATATGAATAATATAAACACCCACCGTGCTTATACTCAGCTACGTGAATTAAGAGAAGAGCTTTATGAGGCAGGTAAAGAAGTGGGTGGTGTAGACTTAGCACCCGGCCTAATCAGTTATTCAGAACGCCGCCAAGCTTATGTTGATGAGCTTATTGATATGATGAACAGTAATGCTAAGTACGTTGATCATGCTATGCAAGAAGTGGGGCTGCCTTTTCTTAATCAGTAGCCACGCAGGTGAATGGGGTTAAAAAATATTTAACTCTTGAATCTATACCCTGTTAAGGGTGCAGGAGTAGGTTACAATAAGCGCCGTTAGATTTAATTGGAAGAATAAGGGAGTTTCATGGCTAAAGGTCTTATTGTAACGGTGCTAGGTGGTGGAAGTTTTGGTACTGCCCTGTCATCTATTGCTGCTAACAATGGTTATGCCACTCGTTTATGGGTGCGTGACACAGCCTTAGCAGAACAAATTAATCAGCAGCACCGTAACCCACGTTACCTTACTGATTTAGAGCTACCTGCCAGTATACAAGCCACCAGTTCTTTAGAAGCTGCTTTAACTGGCGCAGGCTTAGTGTTTATGGCAATTCCTAGTAAGGGGTTTGCTCAAGTATTAGAGCAAGCCTTGCCTTTTATGAACCCTAAGCAAATTATTGTTAGCACCACTAAAGGTTTTGAAGAAAAAGGTTTTAAGTTAATGAGCCAAATTCTGCAAGAAACCACAGGTTTTCAACACCTTGGCATCTTGTCTGGCCCCAACCTTGCTAGCGAAGTTGCTAAAAAATACCTTACAGCCACTGTTATAGCTAGCCCAGATGATTTAACAAGGGTTACTGTGCAAGAAGTATTAGGCAATCATTATTTTCGAGTGTATGCCAACACCGACATGTATGGTGCGGAACTGGGCGGTGCTCTAAAAAATATTTATGCAATAGCGGTGGGCATGTCGGTTGCTTTGGGTATGGGTGAAAACACCAAAAGCATGTTAATGACCCGCGCCCTAGCTGAAATGAGCCGCTTTGCTGTTAGTTTAGGCGCTAACCCTTTAACTTTTTTAGGGCTTTCAGGTGTGGGTGATTTAATTGTTACCTGTTCTTCGCCCTTGTCACGCAATTACCGTGTTGGTTTTTCTTTAGGTGAAGGAAAAAGCCTTGATGAAATTGTTACTTCTTTAGGGCAGGTGGCTGAAGGTGTGAATACTGTACGCCTAGTGAAAGCTCAGGCAGATAAAATGGGTATTTATATGCCACTAGTGCAAGCTTTATATTTAGTCTTGTTTGAAGGCCATAACCCCAAAGAAATGGCCGGATCACTTATGGGGCGCGAACAAAGTACGGATGTTGAATTTGTTTTGCCGCACGATGAAATGCTTAAATCTGCTAAAAAAATTACCCGCATAACCCATTAATTGTGGAGATAAATCCAATGACAGAAAAAACAATGAAAGAGCGTTTAAAAGATGAAAGCTTTTGGTTACGCTTGCCTTTTATGCTGTTGTTTTTTATTGCTTGGCGGCTAACCGAACTGGTTCTTATCTTTGTTATTTTAATACAAGTAATTTTCCGTTTATTCAAAAGCGAACCTCAACAGCAACTTTTACAATTGGGTTCACAACTTACTCGCTTTAGTTATCAGCTGTTTCGTTACTTAACTTTTAACACTGAAGCTAAACCTTTTCCCTTTACCGATTGGCCTAGTTCAGAAGCAGCCGATGCTAACCCTTATGAACCGATTAATGATGATGCGACAAAAAGCGAACAAACAGTTAATAAAAGTTAATGGCAGCCAAACCTGCCTTGGAAAAATTTAAATGTGGAATGATATGCTTTGGCCTTTAGCTGCA
Organism: Pseudomonadaceae bacterium; assembly: GCA_012727935.1. GTDB lineage: Bacteria > Pseudomonadota > Gammaproteobacteria > Pseudomonadales > Halomonadaceae > Marinospirillum. The sequence continues at coordinate 3,652 of JAAYGA010000191.1, forward strand.
ATGCAGCAGGGTGTAGATTTAGTAAACCGTCAAATGTTGGCGGGTCAGTGCCGTTTATTACGTGACTATTTAGATGAGTTTAAAGCTGCAGGTCGCCTACCTCATGACATGGAAGGCACTAACTTTAAAATTAACGACTGTGATGCTGAACTCATTAGCCCTAAAGGCAGCTCTACACAACGCTATATGCTTTATTTGCATGGCGGTGGCTTTGCGCTGGGTTCTTTAGATACCCACCGTGATCTAGTAACTGCTTTTGCTCGCCACGCCGATGCCAGAGTGCTAGCCATAGAATACCGCTTAGCACCCGATCACCCTTGGCCAGCAGGCTTAGAAGATTCTTTAGCGGCTTACCAATGGCTGGTTGACCAAGGCGTAACAGCAGACCGCATTGCTGTTTGTGGCGATTCTGCTGGGGGTGGCTTAGCCATTTCTTTATTGCAACAACTGCATAAGAAAAAACTGAGTCAGCCAGCGGCTTGTGTGCTTTTGTCACCTTGGGTAGATTTATCTTGTTCAAGCCCTTCGATGGATTTAAACGCAGCAACCGACCCCTTGCTAAACCGTGTGCAAATGCATGCTTTTGCAGAGCTTTATGCCAATAAAGTACCCTTAGACAGCCCAGAAATCTCTCCCTTGTTTGGTAATCTTTATGGCCTAGCACCCATCCACGTACAGGTAAGTTCTCAAGAAGTGTTGCGTGATGATGGAAGGCGTTTAGTGCAAGCCATTCAAGAGCAGGGTGGGCAAGCAGAAATTAACGAAACACCTTGGATGCCACACGTTTGGCAGTTGTTGTACCGTTACTTACCGCAAGCCGCTGCTAGTGTGCGCCAAGCATCACGCTTTATTAAGTTACAAACGGCGGGCTAGAATTTCTTCTAAGCACTGGCGTGTTTGTTCTGGGTGTTCTAATGGAAACATGTGGCCACCCGGAACCTGATAAATTTCAAAGCCCATTTTGCGTAAACGTTGTTCACGTTGCAGGGTAATAAGCTCGCTAGATTCGCCACGAATAACGCTGGCAGGAACTTTAAGTTTACGGTGGCTGCCGGTTAGGTTGTCTGCCAAATTACGAAAAATAGCCAATTCCACAGCAGGACTAAAGCGCAGTTGTATGCCACCACTGGTGCGTTTTTCTGTGCCAAATTCCACGTAATCTTGTAAGGCTTGTGGGTGAAAGTTTTTAAAAAGCTTTTTACTAGCAAAGTAATTAATTGCTGTAGTTTCGTCTGGAAAATGGCTACGGCGGCCTTTGGTAATGCCGGCAGGGGTAATTTTGTCGATAAACCCAAAGCGTTTACCTAATTTTAAACCTAGGCTGTCAATGCCAGTTAAAAGGGGTGGGTCTAATAGAATGATTTGCGTAAAACGTTCAGGTGCTTTTAAAGCTGCCATGTAAGTAACGACACCGCCAAGCGAATGGCCTAAACCCACCACTGGGCTAGTGCCACAGGTTTTATCTAGGTGGTTTAAAAGTTCGTCGGCTAAGGCTTGCCAATTAGAGTTGACTGGGAAGTTAGACTGGTGGCCTAAACGGTCTAACACCTTAACTTGCCATTGGCTTTGTAAAGGTTCTAATAAAACACGGTAGCTTTGCCCCGGAAAGCCATTGGCGTGTGCAAAATGCAAAATAGGCTGACTCATGTGTAACCCTTAGACTGAAAATAAGCCAATAGTAGAACGCCTGTTTGAATTAAATGCAAGACTTGCTAATCTTACACCTAACTTTAAGCTTATTAGCTAATTCACCTTTAACATTAAGAGCACTTTTAGATGACTAACGAAAAACCTAAGCGTAAAACTGCCTTGCGTAACTTTGTTTTTATTGCGGTTACCCTTGCAGCCATTGTTTATGCACTTACGAGTAACTAATAGGCTAACTTAATGCTTTTAAATGAAATGTTAGTGCCTGTTCCAGAAGGAGCAGAAGAGATTCGCTTGCAGTTACCCCACCTAGAATTAGCAGCCTTAGCTTGGGGAGACCCTAAAGGTAAACCCTTATTAGCTTTGCATGGTTGGCTAGACAACGCGATGACTTTTGTAAAGCTTGCGCCGGCCTTGGCTGCGGTAGGTTATCGAGTGGTAGCCATTGATTTTGTAGGCCACGGTTTTTCAGATTGGCGACCCGCAGGCCAAACCTACTTAATGCTAGACAACTGCTTTGATGTACAGGCTGCGGCCATGGCTTTGGGTTGGGAAAAATTTACTTTAGTTGGGCATTCTATGGGGGCCGGTGTGGCTTCTTTGTTGGCCGGTGCTCACCCAGAAGTGGTTGAAAAGCTAGTGCTAATTGATGGTTTAGGCACACTTACCACCGCAGATAAAGATGCTGCAGATCAGCTAGGCCAAGCCATGGCACGTTGGATAGGCCACCAACAAAAAAACCGCAATAAAGATGATAAAGCCAATGTGTCTTCTTTTTCTGGCAGAATTTATGCAACCATTCAAGCTGCTGCTAAAGCACGTATGCAGGGCGTAGGTGCTGTTAATTACCTTGCCGCTTTAGCTTTGTGTCAGCGAGCTTTGCAACAAAATGATTTTGCTGAACCCAGTTCTGGTTGGTTTTGGCGCAGTGATTCGCGCTTACGCCACCCTTCACCTTTTCGCTTAACTGAAGCACAAAACTTGTCTTTTATGGCAGCCATAACAGCACCAAGCCTTTATATAGAAGGTGATACAGGGTTAATGATTGAGCGTTTGGAAATTGCGACACGTTTGCAAGCAATTAAAAATGTACAAAAATCTTTACTTGCAGGTAGTCATCACTTACACCTAGAAGAAGCTAGCTGCCAAGCAGTCACTGCTAGAATTCTTCAGTTTTTAAACGACTAGGTGAGTAGAGGGGTTATTAAGTGGTTAGCACATCAAGTAAAAAATTACGCATCCGTTCTTCACACAATAAACGTGTTGCTTTGGTGTTGGGTTCAGGTGGTGCTAGAGGTTATGCCCATATAGGTGTCATTGAAGAATTGGAAGCTAGAGGCTATGAAATTGTTGGTATTTCTGGCTGTTCTATTGGCGCTTTAATTGGTGGCCTTTATGCTGCTGGCAAGTTACAAGAATATAAAGAATGGGTAACAGGGCTGAATTACTTCGATCTTTTTCGTCTAGTCGATGTCACTTGGAGCCCAATGGGTGCCATTAAAGGTGAAAAGGTGATGGATGTTATTGCCAGCATGATAAATGGCCGCACCATTGAATCTTTGCCTATCCCCTTTACTTCAGTAGCTACCGATTTAATTAACCAAAAAGAAGTTTGGTTTCAAGAAGGTTCGTTAGAAAGAGCCATTCGCGCTTCGGTTGCTGTGCCGGGTGTTATTACGCCTGTGCAACACAGGGGGCGTACACTGGTTGACGGCGGTTTATTAAACCCGCTACCCATTACACCAGCCGTTGCTTGGCATGCCGATTTAATTATTGCCGTTAACGTAACCGCACAAAGTTGTTCAGGTGCCACCTTAGATGAACTCATGCCCGATTGGGAAAGAGGCAATAAAAAAGAGCTAGAGCCTTCAGCAGTCAGTGAGTGGATGCACCGCATTAAAGGCCGTGCCGGTGATTTATTAGGGCGACTTAATTTTTGGGAAGGCGAAGAAAATGAACCCATTGGTCAGGGTGAAGGCACAGACACTAATTGGGGTAAGTTGAATATTATTATTCAATCGTTTGAGACCACTCAAGCGGCTTTAGCCCAATATAAAATTGCTGGCTACCCGCCCGATGTGTTAATTGAAGTGCCGCGCAGTGTTTGCAGTAGTTATGAGTTTCACAGAGCAAGCCAGTTAATAGAGTTGGGGCAGCGGCTAGCTAAAAAGCAACTAGGCAAGTGGGAAGCAAGCCACCCAACAATGAGTGGTGACCTTGATGGCTAGCCATTAACCTTCCCCTAGTTTGGCGATAATTGCTTCTAGTGGCACATCTTTTTCTTTAATTAAAGCAACAATAGCAGCAATGTCTTGTTCGCGGTTTAACGTCATTGCTTGGTTAATATCGTCTATGAGTTGCAGTGCTTGCTTTTTAGTTAAGTTACGCAGTAAATTTACACGCTTATTCACTGGCAGGCTCATTAACTCAAGGCTTGTTTGATTGTTGTTATATTCATCGCTGTTAAGTTGACTGTTGTTAAGTTGATTGCTAGTAGGCTGGTCATTCTTAACCTTCGCAGAAGATGGCTCTATTGCTGGTGTTATTAGGGTTTCTGGTGGGTTAGTTTTAGCGGTTTTTTCTAGCAGCATAACGGCCTGTTTAGTGGAATCCTGTTCTTCTATGGCAGCTAAAATTGCTTCTTTGGTATATTTAGATTTACTTTCAAGC
>JAAYGA010000192.1 GCA_012727935.1 Pseudomonadaceae bacterium
AAACCGCTGTCAAGATGAGATGGCCGAACGCTTACACTGCTCTTGCTAGGTAGCTGCTTTTTCAAACACTGAATATGCAAGAAACCATTAACTAATTGTTCAAATTATTTTAAATATTACGATGGGAGGGGAAATATAAGCAATTTTGAACATTTTATATATAGAAAATGTTTGAAAACTAGCTATAGACTCAACTCGCTATGATAAAACCACCCAAAAGGTTAAATTAACTGTGCTAAATAAACTGTGTGAGTTATTTAGCTGTTTGCTGAGCGACTTGCTTGAGCGTCTCACTAATTAAAATGATTACAAAGGACTGTTATGAAGTTCAATGAAGATTCTCGCGTTAAAATTCCCGCGATATTGCATTTAATGCGCTTGGGCTATCAGTACTTGTCGCTTAAAGAGCAAGCTTGGGACCTTAGTACAAACATTTTCCCACAATTATTTAAAGCGGCTATTAGCAAAATCAATCCAGGTATAGAAGACGCTGACGTGGGCCGTTTGTTGGAAGATGTGAAGCTACTACTCGACAACGATGACCTTGGGCATGCCTTCTTTGAAAAATTAAGCGACCGTTCCAATGCTAAGCTGATTGATTTCGAGAACTTCAACAATAATAGCTTTCACGTAGTTACCGAGCTTACTTACCAGAATGGCGATGAAGAGTTTCGGCCAGACATCACTTTGCTGATTAATGGTATGCCGTTGATTTTTATCGAAGTAAAAAAACCAAATAATCGTGAAGGTATATTAGCCGAACGTGACCGCATAAATAAGCGTTTTCAAAATACTAAATTCAAACGTTTTGCCAATATCACCCAATTTATGATTTTCTCCAATAACATGGAGTACGACGACGGTGACCCTGAACCAGTACAAGGCGCTTTCTACGCCAGCAGTTCTTATCACAAGCCAGTATTTAACTATTTTCGAGAAGAGGAAATATTTAACCTAACAGCGCTGTTAAAACCTCTATCTAATGAAGATGAACTCAAGGTTCTTAAAGACAATAATTTAGAAGTAATCAGAAACAACCCAGAGTTTCTGACTAATAGACAACCCGAACGCCCAACTAACCGCATCTGTACCTCGTTGCTAAATAGAGAGCGGTTAGCGTTTATTTTACGCTATGCACTGACGTATGTGTCTGAGCCTGATGGCCTACAAAAGCATATCATGCGTTATCCGCAGCTATTTGCTACTAAAGCCATTGCACAAAAACTAGATGAAGGCGTAAGAAAAGGTATTATCTGGCATACCCAAGGCAGCGGTAAAACAGCGTTAGCCTTTTATAATGTCCGATTTCTGACTGACTACTTCCAAAAACAACATGTTATTCCCAAATTCTACTTTATCGTCGATAGACTCGACTTGCTACAACAAGCCCAGCGTGAGTTCATTGCTCGTGGGCTAATCGTACACACGGTTAACTCCCGCGAAGCCTTTGCTCGTGATATTAAAGCTACGCAGGTTATACATAATCACTCAGGGAGACCAGAAATCACGGTAGTAAACATTCAGAAGTTTCAAGACGACCCAGATATCGTCTCGACCAGAGACTACAACGTTGCCATTCAACGCATATATTTTCTCGATGAGGTGCACCGTAGCTACAACCCTAAAGGCAGCTTCCTAGCCAACTTAAGCCAATCGGATTCCAATGCCATTAAAATTGGTCTCACAGGCACCCCGTTATTAGGTGATGATTACAACTCACGGGTTTTGTTTGGTGATTACATTCACAAATACTACTATAACGCCTCCATTGCCGATGGTTATACTTTGCGCTTAATCCGCGAAGAAATTTCCACCCAATATAAAATTGAACTGCAAAAAGCGTTAGAAGAGGCGGAAATTAAGATGGGGGATATTGACCGCAAACAGATTTATGCCCATCCAAGTTTTGTTGAGCCCATGCTTACTTATATCATCAGTGACTTTGAAGAAAGTCGAGGCGCACTCAATGATGCAAGCATTGGCGGCATGGTGATCTGTGACAGTTCTGATCAAGCCAAACGAATGTTCGATATTTTTAATGCTGTTTATACGGAAAACCTTGTCCTGCCGATCAAAACTAATGCAGCGTTAGAAATGGCTGAGCCTGCTCCAAACTTCTATACCGAGTCGGAAAAACAAGCTAAAAAAGTCAAAAATGCCGCACTCATCCTACACGACGTTGGCACCAAGGAAGAGCGTAAGGAATGGGTGGAGGATTTCAAAACTGGGAAAATAGATCTCTTGTTTGTTTACAATATGCTGCTAACTGGGTTTGATGCACCCAGACTAAAGAAAATCTATTTAGGCCGAGTCATTCGCAAGCATAATCTTCTCCAAGCCTTAACACGGGTAAATCGAACCTACAAAGATTTCCGTTATGGCTATGTAGTAGACTTTGCTGATATTAGTAAAGAGTTTGAAGAAACCAACAAAGCCTACTTTGAAGAACTGCAATCAGAGCTTGGCGATGAAATGGAACATTACTCCAACCTTTTCAAATCTCAAGAGGAAATAAAGCAGGAAATCGAACATATCAAAGACGTACTATTCCGCTTTGAGACTGACAACTTAGAGGAGTTTTGTAACCAAATTAGCCAAATACAAGACCACGATACGGTACTCGCACTAAAGAAAGCCTTAGCCGATGCTCGTAGTTTGTATAATATGATTCGTTTACAAGGCGAATACGATTTCCTGGGTGAGTTAGATTTTGTGAAACTCAATGTGTTGTATCGTGAAACCTGCAATCATCTAGATTTACTCAACCTCAAAAAAGACCTAGAAAGTGGCCAAAATACTAGCAACTTGCTAAATCGTGCATTAGAAGATGTAATTTTTAAGTTTGTTAAAATCGGCGAAGAAGAGTTAGTACTGGCTGATGAACTGAAAAATACTTTGCGCAAAACACGCGAAGCTTTAGCCAGCAATTTCGACCAGCAAGACCCTAAGTTCGTTACCCTGAAAGAAGAGTTGGAAAGGCTATTTAAGAAAAAGAACCTTAGCGAAGTGACCCAAGAAGACATGGTGGCTAATATTGGTGCACTAAATAAAATTCACGACCGTGTTAAAGAGCTGAACCGTCAAAATAATCAGCTACGACAAAAATACCTAGGCGACACCAAGTACACACGTATCCATAAACGCTTGGAGGAGCGCCAAAACCAACAACGCGACATCAACGCTTCAGAACGCAAAATCTTTGAAGCTCTTATTGGGGTAAAACAGGACGCTGACGAGCAAGTTCTAAATAATAACCAGATCTTAGATAACGAAGGGTATTTTGAGCGCCAAATGATGCCTTTAGTGATCACACGCTTTATGAAAGAGCAGCAAATCAAACTAAACGCTGATGCCTCGCGTTATATCAACCATTTGGTGGTAGCGGAATATTTAAAAGAATTTAATACTGGCAGCCAAGCTTGGTAATGCCAGGAGCACTCATTAGGAAATAAAAACGAAAATGGTAGAGCAAGAGTTTCAGAAAAAAACTAAAGAGCTGATTGATAGCTTAAAAAGCATCTGTGCCAACTATGGCTTAGGTAACGACGGCAACGAATTTAAAATCATTACCCAAACCTTTTTATACAAATTCCTGAATGACAAGTTCGCGTTTGAAGCAAAGAAAATCGACCAGAATATCGCTAAGGCTGAAAAGTGGGAAGAAGCGCTCGCCAGTATGAGCGAAGACGATCTTGATATGCTGCAATTGCAAATGGGCGGCGACACAGCACGTCTAAAGCCACAGCACTTTATCAGCTACTTATTTAGCCAGCAGAACCTAGCGGATTTTGCCAAGCTGTTTGACGACACTTTACGCGATATCGCCCTGACTAATAATGATGTGTTCGCTGTAAAAACCGACGGTGGTGCTAAGGTAGTACTGTTTGATCGTTTGAGTGAATACATCGCCGATGAATCAAAGCGCGACGACTTCTGCCGTGCCATTATAAACAAACTGGTGGAGTTCAGCTTCGAGCGCATCTTTACTCAAAAATTCGACTTTTACGCCACCATCTTTGAATATCTGATTAAAGACTACAACAGCAATTCTGGCGGCAAATACGCCGAGTATTTTACCCCACACGCCGTGGCACGCATTATGGCGGAAATTCTGGTACCACAAGCCCAGCGAGGCAAAGTAAAAAACGTAAGCTGCTACGACCCATCAGCGGGATCCGGCACGCTACTCATGAACGTGGCCCACGCCATCGGTGAAGACCGCTGCAGTATTTATGCCCAGGATATTTCGCAAAAATCTTCTAACCTACTGCGTCTGAATCTGATTTTGAATAACTTGGTGCATTCCATTCCGAACGTAATTCAGGGAAATACGATTCAGTATCCCTACCACAAGGATGGCAAAGAGTTAAAACGCTTTGACTATATCGTTTCCAATCCGCCGTTTAAGTTGGACTTCAGCGACTTTCGCGATGATCTCGATAGTAAAGAAAATAAAGAGCGCTTCTTTGCTGGTATTCCTACTGTTCCAAAAAAGAAGAAAGAAGGAATGGCAATTTACCAACTGTTCTTGCAGCATATTATTGCCTCATTAAAACCTGGCGGGAAAGCAGCGGTGGTAGTGCCTACCGGTTTTATTACCGCGCAATCTGGCATTGATAAAAGAATCCGTGAGCATTTGGTGAAAAACGAGATGTTGGCCGGTGTAGTCTCCATGCCCTCCAACATCTTTGCCACCACTGGTACTAACGTCTCCATTTTGTTTATTGATGATAGCAACGATGGCGATGTCGTACTGGTCGACGCTTCTAATCTAGGCGAAAAAGTTAAAGACGGTAAAAACCAAAAAACCGTGCTTACGCAAGCGGAAGAACGGCAAATTATTGATGTGTTCAATACCAAAAAAACCGTAGATGATTTATCAGTAGCTGTAAGTTATGACGAGATCGAAGCTAAAAACTACAGCCTAAGTGCAGGCCAGTATTTTGATGTGAAAATTGAATACGTAGATATAACACCAGAGCAGTTCGCTGAGAAGATGCAAGGCTTTACCCGCAACTTGGATGGCTTATTTAAACAATCACGTGAATTAGAAACTGATATTAAAAAGCAGATGGCGGGGTTGATTTTCAATGATTAAGGCTTCACTTTCTGATTTAGCAAATATAACTATGGGCACCT
>JAAYGA010000019.1 GCA_012727935.1 Pseudomonadaceae bacterium
GTTCGCCAGCTGGCCCAGCGTTCACAAGAAGCAACCGGCCAAATTCACGGCATGATAGAACAGTTACAGCAGGGTGTTGAAGAGTCGGTAACTGTTATTGAACGCAGCCATAAAGAAGCTGAAAAAACCGTAGAACAAACCGAAGCAGCACGCTTAGCCTTGCAAGAAATCACTGAAGCCATGCGCCGTATCAGTGATATGAGCGCACAAATTGCTTCTGCTGCTGAAGAGCAAACGGCTGTGTCTGACGACATTAACCGCCACATAGTTATTATTAGTGAAGGGGCGGTAGAAACCGTAGGACAAACAGCGAATATTATTACTGCAACCAGTGGCATAGGCAGTGAAATTTCTGCTCTTATGAAACAAATGCGTGGTTTTAAAGTAAATATTGAACCGCATGTTGAACTGGCGCTGGCAAAAAGCGCCCACCGTGCTTGGAAGGTGCGTTTGCGTAGCTTCCTAGATGGGCAGTCAACGCTTGGGCTTGATCAAGCCGTTAGCCACACCCAGTGCGATTTAGGCATTTGGTTTTCTGGCGAAGGCATGAAAAACTTTGGCCACTTCTCTGAAATGAAAGCCTTAGAAGAACCTCACAAGAAGATGCATGAATTGATTCATCAAATTATTAAGGCCAAGCAGCAGGGTCAAACAACTCAGGCTGAAGATATGTATTTAAAAATTGATGATTATTCAGATCAAATTATTGCACTACTAAATGAGATTTTAGCGAAGATAGTCGATGCCTAATACTGCTAAAAAGCTTGCGCTCTACCCAAGGTCAGTCGATAGAGTAATTTATCAACAAGCACTGACCGAAGGTGTGCATCCGCTCTTAGCAAAAATTCTTGCAGGGCGCTTAAACAAATCTTCACCCTCGATTAGCGCCCTAATAGAACCTAGTTTAAAGCAACTTGCCCCACCCACTTCTTTAGCCGATATTCAGCTTGCTGTTGAACGCCTTAAACAAGCCGTTATGCAAGGTGAAATAATTGGCTTACTAACCGATTATGATGTGGATGGCATTACTTCCCATGTGGTTATTTATCGCACTTTAACTCAGCTGCTTGGTGTTCCTGCTGAACGCATTCAAAGCCTAATTGGCCACCGTATTGAGGATGGCTATGGGGTAAGCGATTCCTTAACCGACCGAATTTTAGCCACCAACCCTTTGCCAGCCGTTATTATTACTGCCGATTGCGGCTCATCCGATGAACTACGCCTTGCACGCCTGAAAGCCGCAGGCATTGATGTTCTAGTGACCGATCACCATGCCTTGCCAAAAGAAGGGCCGCCAGCTTCAGCCTATGCGGTTATTAACCCAACCCGTGAAGATTGTAACTACCCCGATAAAACCCTTGCTGGTTGTGGCGTGGCTTGGTTATTAATGACCGCTTTACGCAACTGCATGGTTCAAGAAGGTTTGCTGGCAGAACAAACACCCAAACTTAGTTTTCTTTTGCCTTTTGTGGCCTTGGGTACCGTTGCCGATTGCGTTTCCTTGGGTGGCAGCGCCATTAACCGCGCTTTAGTTCGTGCGGGCTTACAAATAATGAACACTTCTGATGAAGCTTGTTGGCAGGCTTTTCGCCAGCTTATGGGTAATCGCTTCCAAGAATTTACGGCATCCACTTTAGGTTTTCAGTTAGGGCCAAGAATTAATGCCAGTTCACGCATGGCCGACCCTTACGATGCACTGCTTTACCTTTTAGCTAAAACACCAGTAACGGCTGCACAACACCTAGCCTTGTTAGACAGCGACAACCAACAAAGGCGTAGCGTTGAAGCAGACATGGTGAACGCTGCTTTAAAAGGTGCAAAAGAACAGGTGGATGCAGGAATGCAAAGCCTAGTGGCTTACCTTGAAGAAGGCCATTCAGGTGTGCAAGGCATAGTGGCTTCAAGGCTGGTAGAAAAGTATGGCCGCCCCACCGTTGTACTAACGCCTACACCCAACCCAAAACACCTAGTTGCTTCAGCGCGTAGTGTGGAAGGGGTTAATTTGCACGCTGCCTTACAAAGAATTGATGAATTACACCCCAGTTTTTTTGTGAAGTTTGGTGGGCATCAAGCTGCGGCAGGCTTTACGCTAAGAAAAGAACATTTGGTTGATTTTCAACAAGCCTTTGAGAAGGCAATTCTTTACCAGCTAGGAGAGCGCACCCTTGCGCCTTATCTGTTAACCGATGGCGAATTAGAACCCAGCTTAATTAATTTAGAAACGTTTAACCTGCTTAAAAAACTAGAGCCTTATGGCCGAGAGTTTGAAGCGCCTGTGTTTGATGGAATGTTCCAGCTTGCAGGTTTAAGGGTGGTGGGCGCTGACCCAGTGCATTTACAACTAGAACTTAGCTTGCCTAATGAAGCTACTTTATTAAAAGCCATTTGGTTCCGTGCTTTGCCGCAGGCCGGTGCTAGCTTTCCTTTTCAAGTGGGTGACCAAATCCGTTTGGTTTACCGTTTAGAAGAGCAGCAGTTTAGGGGTAAAACCAGCTTACAGTTAATGGTAAGTTATGCAGAGCTGGTTATTTAAGGCAGTCTTTGTAATAAATTCCACGGTAATCACGCCAGCCTTCTTTGCCGTTAGTGTCTAGGTATAACTTCACCATTTGACAATAGCCCTCATCTTTATGGCCTTCACGCAAGTCAGGAAGGCTGGTATTTAATATAAATTGAGTGAAGAAAATGTAGACTAAAATAATGAAAGCCGCTACGAATAATATGGATGAAACCAGTGCCATGGATTTGTTTTTTTCCTCATGGGAAAAGTTGTCTTCAGGCATATTTTAGAACTCCAAGCTTAATTTTTAAGGAATATGAATGTATTGGTTATCGGCTGCCATAAGTTAACTTGTAGTTTTGAAGGTTATTGTTTTGAAAGCAGCCCAGCGTTTACTGGCTTGATTAGCACTGCGAGCAAAGCTTATATTGCCACTTTTACGTATACCTGCCCTACGCAGCTTTAAAATTAAACGTGGGTTAAGGCCAATAAAAATAATGGTTTTGTTGGCTAGGGTTAGTTGGCGTAGGGCGCTATCTAATGAATCAATGGCGGTTATATCTAAACTAGATACTTGATGCATATCAATAAAAACAGCATCTATCCCAGCCGAAACTTGTGACAAACGCCCCAAAGCTTTTTCAGCTGCACCAAAAAACAAGGGACCTGCTATGCGAATATAGGCTACACCTTCGGGCAATTGCATAGCCTGATGTTCGCGTTCGCTAAGCGTATAGCTTTGAGTTGCTTGTGCCATGCGTCCCATAAATAGCAAGGAAGCCAGTACTATACCTACGCTAACGGCTAATACCATATCAAACATTACAGTTAGGCTAAAACAGGTGATTAATACGAGAAGGTCACCGCGTGGCGCAACTTTTAACATACGAATAACGTGATGGGCTTCGCTCATATTCCAAGCCACCATTAATAGCAAACCGGCCAAAGCCGCCATAGGCAAATAAGACAGCCAGTCAGAAAAAAATAACACACTAGCCAGAACCATTAGCGCATGGAATAAAGAAGCGAAAGGTGAGCGGCCACCGGCACGAATATTGGCTGCGGTTCTTGCTAAAGCGCCTGTGGCGGTGATGCCTCCAAAAAATGGCGCAACCAAGTTACCCAAACCTTGACCAACCAATTCTGCATTAGGGTCGTGTTTAGTAGCGGTTAAAGAATCGCCAACCACAGCACACAGCAAAGACTCAATAGCGCCTAGCATGGCAATGGTAAGGGCTGCAGGTAAGAGCGCACTGAACAGGTCCCAACTAAAACCTATCGCCTCACCTTGGGCATTGGGCATTAGCCAAGGCAATAAAAAAGAAGGTGCAACGGGCGGAATACCGCGACCAGACTCTTCGCCTAACGTCCAAGTAAACTGATCACCTAAGAGCACGACTTCAAAATCTGCCAACCAATAACCGCCGAATAAGGCGAGGGTTGTACCCAGTAATAGGGCTGGTAAATGCCCAGGGACGGGTGTTTTAAGGCGCGGCCAAAGAATAAGAACGCCTAGGGTTATAGTGCCGACCAATAAGTCTCCCCAACTAATCTGCCCAAGTAGATTAAAAAAATCTATTAGCTTTACAAAAAAGTGAGCCGTGTTATCCATTTCACTTAAGCCAAATAAATCTTTTAATTGCAGGCTAGCAATCACCAAAGCAATACCGGCAGTAAAGCCTAAGGTTACTGGCGCAGGAATAAACTGAATAAGGCGGCCTAGTCTTAATGCCCCCATAGAAAGTTGTATAGCACCGGCCATTAAAGTTGCTAAGAGCAAACCACCTAAACCGTATTGGCTAGTTACAGGTAATAAAATAA
>JAAYGA010000193.1 GCA_012727935.1 Pseudomonadaceae bacterium
GGCGCTTTTTTTGACTTGCTCAATTCTTCCCTGTTTATTTGCTTGAAATTATGCCTAATCTCTATTTTTTACTGTATTTTAAAAATTATTTTTTTACCAATAAGTATTTATAATAATGCATAAGCATTGCTTATATATAGGCTTTGTTATAAGGGTTTCTTTACTTAACCCTTACTAAGTATAAGGTTTTAATGCTTGGTTTAATCAGTTTTTTTGAATTTAATGCTAATAAATGGTTTTAAATATTACCATCTGAATTTTTTTTGTGTACTATGCATGACCTTTACGTCAATGTAATTGGTTTAGAGTCTAATTAATTCTATAAAACTATAATAACAAGCAGCTTGAAGTTAAGATTGCCTTGTTTTTTAGACAAAAAAATGTAATAGGAGAGGTAATGAAAATAAGATCAAAAAACGAAATCCCATCTGAAGCTAAGCAGGGTTTAGGTGCTCAAGATGATTCTGCAAGCTATGTAAACCTTCATAAGTCTAGCTCTGAATTTTCTAGTAGGAATGAATACCTTGAGCATGAATTACAAATAATGCAGCCTAAGCGCTGGCGTCCTAACTTACCTTTTAGAGATTACCGCTTTGAATTTGAAGATGCGGTACCTGCTATGGCAGCAACCATTGGTAAAGTTGTTATGGTGGCGGCTATTGCGGCGACCTTTGCTGCACCCTTAGGTTTAAGTGAAACCTTTATTTTAGAGAACGTACGCTACGAGTTACTTATCGTTGCTTTTTTTATTATTTTATTTTCAGGGTTTATTTTACCTACAGCAAACTTAGCAGGTACTCATGGCCCCTTGATTCCATTAATACCTATTGTGGTGGCTGCAGGGGGTCACCCAATGGCATTTGGGTTATTAATAGGTGCTTTTGGTTTAATTTTAGCCTTTAGTAAAGGCGGAAGCATGTTGGCAAAGCTAACAAGTAAAGGTGTTTGTGGTGGATTACTGCTTTACCTTGGATTTATTGGTACCACATCACAAGTAGCAAAACTGTTTACTTGGGCTGAAGGCATTGGAATGACTTACATCGCCTTCATTGTTATTTTAGCCACCATCGTGCTTTATGCAGCATTAGAAAGTATCAATAAGCGCTGGTTAGCAGTGCCGCTAAGCTGCCTTTTAGGTGGTGTAATCGCTTCTTCTTTGGGTGCACCTTTTGATTTTAAAACAGGGCCTGGTTTACCGATCATAGACCCATCTTATTGGTGGGGTGAAAGCACGGGTTGGATGTTAGGTTTACCAACATTAGAAAGCTTTGTGGTTGTATTACCTTTTGCAATTCTTGCTGTAGCTATGTGGTCGCCCGACTTTTTAGGGCATCAAGTATTTCAAAAAATTAGTTATCCAGAACGTACTGAAAAAGTGCAAATGAACATTGATGACACCATGCTAAGTACATCGGTAAGGCAAACCTTTGGTTCTCTTTTAGGTGGTGCTAACTTTGCTTCATCATGGGGAACTTACATAGTGCCAGCAGCAATTGCTAAGCGCCCAATTCCAGCAGGTGCTATTTTAACTGCTGTATTTTGTGTTATTGCAGGCGTTTGGGGTTATCCAATGGATTTAGCCATTTGGCCACCAGTGCTAAGCGTTGCGTTAATTGTTGGTGTGTTTATTCCTTTGTTAGAAGCCGGTATGGAAATGACACGTGAAGGTAAAACAACGCAATCAGCTGCTATTGTCGTGTTTTCTTCAGCTTTAGTTAACCCAGCGTTTGGTTGGTCAATTACTATTTTACTTGATAACTTAGGCCTTATTGGCTGCAAAGAAAGAAGTTCTGAATTGCCGCACATGAGCCGCTGGATCATTCCATTGGTTGTGTTTATTATTTTAACAGGTGTGATGGCAATGGTTGGAATGTTGCCTGGTATTCCAGCATTAATGTCTAACTTTCGACACTAGATACTAAGCAGGTTGCAGTTAACCGGTAAGTGTTTTTAGCACTTACCGGTTTGCATGCAGATTTTAGCTGTACTTATTTCTTTCTATACTTTTTTTCCATGCCATCAAGAATATTACGAAGCAATTGATCTAAACACCGCCGATAGTTTTTA